>JBFWLD010000034.1:0-12692 GCA_050252315.1 Bdellovibrionales bacterium | reverse complement strand
CGTTGGGGATTTCGGCTTTCTGCTGGGTATTTTTGCGGTCTATCAGTTGGTCGGTTCGTTAAGCTTTAACGACCTTTTCAATAATGCACCGCAACTCGTTGAAGAAAAGTTTGTTTTTCTCGGCTCTTCTTATTCCGCTTTAACGGTGACAACCCTGCTTTTATTCATGGGCGCGATGGGCAAGTCAGCCCAGATAGGGTTGCACACTTGGTTGCCCGATGCGATGGAAGGCCCCACCCCTGTCTCAGCCTTGATCCATGCCGCGACCATGGTGACGGCGGGCGTGTTTATGGTGGCGCGGCTTTCTCCTGTCTTTGAATATGCGCCGGACGCCTTGGCCTTTGTCGCCATGGTCGGTGCTGTGACGGCCTTTGCGGCGGCGACCATCGGCATGACCCAGTTCGACATCAAGCGCGTGATCGCCTATTCGACCATGAGCCAACTTGGCTATATGTTCTTTGCGGCTGGCGTTTCTGCCTATGGCGCGTCAATTTTCCATTTGATGACCCACGCCTTCTTTAAGGCGCTCTTGTTCCTTGCGGCGGGCAGCGTGATCCACGCCATGGGCGGCGAGCAAGATATGCGCAAGATGGGCGGACTGTGGCGAAAGATTCCCGTGACCTATGCCTTGATGTGGATCGGCTCGCTGGCCTTGGCCGGGATCGGGATCGAAGGCCTGTTCGGGTTTGCGGGCTTTTATTCCAAAGATATGATTCTGGAGGCCGCCTTTGCCCGCGGCACATGGTACGGTAGCACAGCCTATGCGCTGGGCCTGATGGCAGCCTTCATGACGGCCTTTTATTCATGGCGTCTAATCGTTCTGACCTTCCACGGAGCACCGCGTCACGATGCGCAGACGCAAGCGCATGTTCATGAATCCTCGTGGGTGATGCTGGCTCCTTTAATGCCCTTGGCCTTGGGAGCGATTGCCGCGGGCTACGTCGGCAAAGACTGGTTCGCGGGCGCGGCGGACGGCGCGTTTTGGCAGGGAGCGATTGCCGTTCTGCCCGAACATCTCCCAGATCAAGACCACATCCCGGAAGTGGCGCGGTTGGCCCCCTTGGCCTTTGCCTTGTTCGGGCTTGGGCTTTCCGTTTGGCTTTATGTTCGTCGCCCGGACTATCCGGCGCTCCTCGCCCAAAAATTCAAAGGTCTTTATCACCTCGTCTTCAACAAATATTATGTGGACGAGCTGTACGATCGGCTTTTTGTCCGTCCGCTTCCCCGTCTCGGCGCGTTTTTATGGCACAAGGGCGATGAGGCGACCATCGACCGTTGGGGGCCGGACGGCGTGGCAGCCATGGCCTCGCGTCTCGGCAAGCGGCTGTGCGCGGTTCAAACAGGATATGTCTATCACTATGCGTTGGCTATGGCCGTCGGCCTGATGCTGTTACTCGGCTTTGCCTTGACGTTGGGGGGATAGAAAGGAAAAGACATGGTTTCAGAGAATCTCCTCAGCCTTATCACCTTTTTGCCGCTTGTCGGGGTCGCGATTCTGTTGGCCTTGCCTCGTCTTGACGATCGACACGCACGGCTGGTTGCCTTGATCGTGTCGCTTGCGACCTTTGCGGCGTCGCTTGGCCTGCCGGTTTAATTTGATTCCTCCCTAACCGACTATCAGTTTGTAGAGAACATCCCGTGGATTCCGTCTGTTGGCATTGCCTATCACAAGGGCATTGACGGCATCTCGCTGTGGTTTGTGATGCTTTCAACCTTGCTGTCGCCGATCGCAATTTTGTCCGGTTTTGCCGTCAAGCAAAAGGTTCGCTCCTTTATGATCGCGCTGTTGACGCTGGAAACCATGATGATCGGCATGTTCACAGCGTTGGATTTCTTCCTGTTCTATGTGTTTTTCGAAGGCGTCTTGATCCCGATGTTCCTGATTATCGGAATCTGGGGCGGCGAAAAACGCATTTATGCGGCCATGAAATTTTTTCTTTATACGTTTCTTGGCTCGGTGCTAATGCTGGTCGCGATTTTTGCGATGGTGCTCAAGGCCGGGACCAGCGACATGACCGTGCTGACCGGCTTTGCCTTTCCCAAAGAAATGGCGCTGTGGCTGTGGCTGGCGTTTTTTGCGTCCTTTGCCGTTAAAACGCCGATGTGGCCGTTTCATACATGGTTGCCTTACGCGCATGTGGAGGCCCCGACCGCAGGTTCGGTGATCCTTGCGGGCGTGCTGCTGAAAATGGGCGGATACGGCTTTATCCGGATCAGCCTTCAAATGCTGCCTGAGGCCAGCGCCTTTTTCGCCCCCATGATGATCGGGCTGAGCCTGATCGCCATTATATATGCCTCGTTGGTTGCCTTGGCCCAGACCGATATGAAAAAGCTGATCGCCTATTCTTCGGTCGCGCATATGGGCTATGTGACGCTGGGCATCTTTTCCGGCACGCAAGAAGGCCTCGAAGGCGCGATGATGGTGATGCTCTCGCATGGGCTGGTGGCGGCGGCACTCTTTTTAGTCGTGGGCGTTTTGTATGACCGCCTGCATACGCGTGAGATTGCCCGGTTTGGCGGCGTGGCCACGATCATGCCGCGTTACGCTACGCTTGCCATGGTTTTTATGTTGGCGTCCATTGGCCTTCCCGGCACGTCCGGCTTTGTCGGCGAGTTCCTGACCATGCAGGGCGCTTGGCTGCTGGACGGCAAAGTAGCAGCCTGCGCCGCCCTAGGGATCATTCTGGGCGCCTGCTATATGCTGTGGCTGTATCGGCGGGTGTTTTTCGGCGTCGCCGACAAGGCCGACGTCAAAACCCTGCCGGATTTAGGAGGCCGAGAAGCCGTCATGTTCCTGCCGCTGTTGGGCTTCGTTTTATGGATGGGGATTTATCCGGGCACATTCCGCGAGGCGTTTGCTCCCCTTGTGCCGACGATTTACGCCGCGCAGCCGGACGACGCTTCCGACGATTTTCTAGAATCGGATGCGTATGACGATTTGCATGACGGCATCGTATTGGAGGCCTTGCCATGATCGACTTTTCCCTGATAGCGCCGGAGCTTTTTATCGCGGCCAGCGGCCTTGTCCTCTTGCTGTTCAGCGTTTGTCGCCGCGAAGGGCACAGCGCCTTTTTCATGACCACGGTGCTATCGGCTTTGGTCATGGCGGCAGCGTCCGTCTGGGTCGGGGTCAGCACGACCGAAGGTTCGACCTTGCATGATTTCTTCGTCACAGGACCGTTTCAGCATTTTGTCAAAAGCGCGGTGTTAGGGCTTGGTGCGCTTGCCGCTTTGTTGTCGCCTTTTGCCTTTGGCGCGAAGGAAAAGCCGAAACCGGAATATGGAATCCTTCTTTTGTTTTCTGTTTTAGGCATGATGCTGATGGCCAGCGCCAATGATCTGATTGGTCTTTATGTAGCGTTGGAGCTTCAAAACCTCCCGCTTTATGTGTTGGTCAGCCTGCGCCGCGGGGAGCCCCAAGCCAGCGAGGCCGGGCTCAAATATTTTGCGCTCGGCGCAACAGCCTCAGCCATTTTGCTGTTCGGCCTTTCCTTTGTTTACGGCTTTGCCGGAACGACTTCTTTTGCCGGGATCGCCGGGGCCTTGGCGGAAATGAACGGCGCGCTTCCCGTCGGGCTGTGGGTCGGCGGCGCGTTGACGCTTGTTGGTTTGGCCTTCAAAATTTCCGCTGTGCCGTTTCATATGTGGACGCCCGACGTTTACCAAGGCGCGGCAACGCCGGTCACCGCCTTTCTTTCCTCGGCTCCTAAAGTCGCAGGTGTGGGGCTGTTGGCGTTGGTTCTGGCCCGGCCTTTTACGTCGATGGAAGGGCTATGGCTTCACGCCTTGGTCGTCCTGTCCGTCTTGTCCATGCTCGTCGGTGCGCTAGGCGGGCTGCGCCAGACGAATGTTAAAAGGCTGATGGGCTACAGCGCTATTTTGAATATCGGTACGATGTTGATCGGCCTTGTCGTGATGGGCAAAGGGTCCGTCCTGCCCGATAGCGCGGTGGACGGTGCGCGCGGCGCTTTCCTTTACGTCGTGCTTTATGCGGTGGGGACGGTTGCTTTTCTTGGAAGCCTGTCGCTGCTCGGTCGTCGCCAAAAGCCATTGGAAACGTTGGAAGATTTGGCAGGGTTAGCCTCCTCCCAGCCCTTTTTAACCTGTGCCATGGCCGCAGCTTTGTTTTCCTTGGCTGGCGTTCCACCATTGGCCGGATTCTTCGGCAAATATTTTGTTTTGCTGGCCGCGGTGCAGGGCGGGTTTGTCTGGCTTGCGGTGCTGGGCGTGTTGACCAGCGTTATTGCGGCGGCCTATTACCTTCGTATCGTCAAAGTGATGGTTTTTGACGAACCAAAGGGCTTACCGGTTCAGGCTCTTTCAGGAAGAATTCCTTCCTTTCTCATGGGGGTTGTCTCCCTAAGCCTTGTTTTGTTTGTTTTGTGTCCATCCTTTTTAATTGAGGCGGCGCGTCATGCCGCCGAAGGTTTAGTATTCCGATGATTCCTTCTTTTTTCGCCATCCGCACCTTTGATACGATTGATAGCACGAGCACCGTTGCCAAGCAGGCAGCGCAAGAGGGCGCACCCGAAGGCCTAGTTATCCGGGCACTGAGCCAAACCGCAGGCAAAGGCAGGCAAGGGCGGCCATGGATTTCTCCCAAAGGGAACTTGTATCTCAGCGTTTTGTTGCGTCCGAACTGTACGCCGCAGCAAGCGGGACATTTCAGCTTTGCGACGGCGTTGGCCGTATTTAATGCGATTGCCGAAGTCCATTCCGATGAAAAGCTTTCCCTGAAATGGCCGAACGATGTTTTGTTGGGCGGCGCGAAGATCAGCGGCATCTTGCTGGACATCAGCGCCGACGGCGCGGACAAGGTCGAATGGTTGGTAGCCGGGATCGGGATTAATGTCGCCCATGCGCCTGAGGTGGACCAGACCGCCTATCCCACAACTTCTTTGTCGGCGCAGGGCTGCACGGTTGATCCGGATGTTTTGTTTGAAGCGTTCTTACGTTCTTTTCACCATTGGATTTTGACCTTGCGACATGACGGGTTCGACCCCATACGCCGGGCATGGCTGACGGATGCACACCGTGGACCGATGGCGATCCGTCTGCCTCAAAGCGAGATTAATGGTAACTTTGCCGGGATGGACCCGGACGGCGGGCTTATTTTGCGTTTGGTGGACGGCTCGGAACGAGTGGTCCATGCGGGCGATGTTTTCTTGATGTAGAAAAAAGGTTTTTTCCATGCTTCTTGCGATTGATGCTGGGAACACGAATACCGTGTTCGCCTTGTTTGACGGGCCGACCCAAATCGGCGTATGGCGCGCCGTTACCCATTCTCAACGTACGTCCGATGAATATGCGGTGTTCCTGAACAGTTTGATGGCGCAAATCGGAATCCATGCTTCGGATGTGACGGACGCGATTATCGGAAGCGTGGTCCCGGATGTGAACTTCAACTTACTAAAGCTGTGCCGCGAGCATTTTGCCTGCGACCCCCTTTTGGTCGGCGCTCCGAATGTTGAAACCGGCATCAAGGTTCTCATCGACCGCCCGGAAGAACTCGGTGCCGACCGTTTGATTAATGCGGTGGCCGGGGTGGCGCTTTATCAAACGCCTTTGCTGATTATTGACTTCGGTACGGCTACGACGTTCGATGTCGTAGATGCGCAGGGCCATTATTGCGGCGGTGTGATTGCGCCGGGGATTAACCTTTCCATCCGTGCCTTGCATATGGCAGCGGCCAAGCTGCCCAGCGTTGCGGTGGTCCGTCCGGCCAAAGTCATTGCTACGGGCACGGTTACTGCCATCCAGTCCGGCGTGTTTTGGGGCTATGTCGGGATGATCGAAGGGCTTATTGCCCGTATTAAGGAAGAATTCGCCATGCCGATGACGGTTGTGGCCACGGGGGGATTGTCCAAGCTGTTCGTTGATTCTATACCGTCGATTGACGAGATTAATACGGATATGACGTTGCACGGCCTATCGCTGATCTACGAACGAAACAGAAAAGACTCATGAACGCTAAACTTAAAAAAGATTCTCACCGTCCGCCCGACGAAGCCTTATGGATGCTACCGCTCGGCGGCGCAGGGGAAATCGGTATCAATTTATACCTGTACGGCACCGCCGGAAAATGGCTGATGGTCGATTGCGGCATCATGTTCGGCGATGAAACCACGCCCGGCATCGACATTATCACGCCCGACATCACTTTTATTGCCGAGCGCCGACAGGACTTGCTCGGTATCGTGATTACGCACGCGCATGAAGATCATCTTGGCGCTATCCCTTATTTGTGGGAGCGGCTGCGTTGCCCAATCTACGCCACGCCTTTTGCCGCAGGCCTGCTGAACGGAAAGTTGAACCAAGCCGGGGCGCAGGGGATGGTCGATGTGATCGAAATCCCGTTGGGCGGCACCTTTACCACGGGCCCGTTTGGTGTCGAGATGGTCCCGGTAACCCATTCGGTCCCCGACAGTTGCATGGTTGCGATTACCTCGCCCTTCGGCAAAGTCTTGCATACAGGCGATTGGAAACTGGACCCCGAACCGATCGTTGGTCGCCTGACGGATGAAACGCGGCTTAAAGAACTCGGTCATGAAGGGATCCTCGCGGTTGTAGGCGATTCGACCGGGGCCATGAACGTCACGCCGACACCGTCTGAATTGCAGGTTCAAAAGGATTTAAAAAGCGTGATGTCCGCCTGTCGCCAGCGAATTGTGGTGACCTGTTTTGCCAGCAATATTGCGCGCGTTAAATCCATAGCCTTGGCCGCGCATGAACAGGGGCGGTATGTCTCGCTGGTGGGGCGTTCCTTGTGGCGCAATGCCGAACTGGCGGAAAGTTTAGGCTATTTGCCGGAGTTTTCTCAATTCCTGAGCGAACATGAAGCCATGCAAGCCCCACGCGATAAAATTGTGATGATTTCCACGGGCTGTCAGGGTGAGAAAAGAGCGGCCCTGTCGCGAATCGCCGTGTTCGATCACCCGGTCGTGTCCTTGGATCGCGGCGACACGGTGATTTATTCGGCCAGCGAAATCCCCGGCAATGAAAAGCCGATTTCGCGGGTCCAAAACCTGTTAATCAGCCAAGGCGTTCGCGTGATTACGGCCAGCTTCGCGCCGGAAGGCAAAGTCTTGCATGCCTCTGGCCATGCCAGCCGTCCGGGGCTTTCGACTTTTTACGATTGGGTCAAACCGGAAATCTTGGTTGCCGTCCATGGCGAGCTTCGCCATCAAACCGAGCATGTGGCCTTGGCCCAGTCTTTGGGGATCGAAAAAACGATGATTCCGCAAAACGGCCAGATTTTGCGGCTTGGCCCCGGCCTGCATGAAGTAGCAGGGGAAGTCCAATCCGGACGCTGGGGGCTTGACGGTAAGAACCTGCGCGCGTTGAGCCAAACCGTGACACAGTCTCGCCGCAAGATGAACTTTAATGGCGTCGCGGTCATCACTGTAGCGATTGACCGTCGTGGCCTAGTCGCCAGTGACCCTCAAGTTACCTTGCTGGGCGTCGATGACGAAAAAGCGCTTATCTCCCTTCGCGAACAGATCGTGGAGGCCGTTCTGGACGAAATCGAGCAAATGCCTCGCGCTACCTTGTTGGACGATAAAGCCCTGAAACCAGCCGTCACCCAGATCGTCCGCCGCCAGCTCCGCGAATCCCAAGGCAAAAAACCGATTATCGAGGTTCATTTGGTAAGGGTGTGATGAAAGGCGGGGCATTGTGGTCGATTATTGTGAAATGGCCAAAGGCCACCCGATCCACGCCCCGTATCACGACACGGAATATGGCTTTCCCTCGCGTGACGAGCGGGTGATCTTCGAGCGTCTCGCGCTTGAGATCATGCAGGCAGGCCTGTCTTGGGAGATTACCCTTAAAAAGAGAGAGGCTTTAAATAAAGCTTTTGCCCGATTCGATGTCGATAAGGTCGCCGCCTTCCAAGAAAAAGACATTGAAAGGATGCTGGCGGACCCCACGATTATCCGCAACCGCCGCAAGATCGAGGCGATTATCGCCAATGCGCGCCTTGTTCAAGCGATTCGCGCCGAGCATGGCAGTATGTCGGCCTGGCTTGATTCGCATCACCCGCAGCCCAAAGAGAGCTGGGTCAAGCTGTTCAAAAAGACGTTCAAATTCACGGGCGGCGAAATTGTGGGAGAATTCCTTATGAGTCTGGGATATCTCGAAGGCGCGCATAAGCCCGAATGTCCTGTGTATAAGCAGACGCAGGAAGCTATAAGGAAGCATTTAGAACGATAGGACATGCCACTCCCTGAATGCCAAATGCTAAATGCCAGATGCCCTTCTTCACCTCTTGCAACAACGCGTTCCATCTGCTATCTCCCCCAGACAAGTTTCATGCATCTTGACGAGAATCTGGAGATATCCGTGTCCGAAACCCATATGCCAAAGATTATGGCTGGCGTACCTGCCATCTTGGCCCGGCGTTACGCTGCGGCGCTTTACGATCTTGCCCATGAGAAAAAGGCGGTTGACGCCGTGGCAGAGGATCTAAGCGTTTTGGCAGAGGCCATTGCCGCCGACCCCCATTTCCGCGTGATGGCGACGCATCCGCGTTTGCCTGCGAACGAAATTGTAAAGGCGATTAAGGAGCTTGTCTCCAAGGTCAAGATGAACGACCTGACCTCCGCCTTTTTGATGCAGGTCGCTCGCAATCGTCGTCTGGCTCAGCTTACGCTTATTATTGACGCTTTCATGGCGGACATGGCGGTTAAGCGCGGGGAATATACGGCGATGGTTACGGTGGCGCGTCCCCTTAGCAAGGAGCAGGAAGCCAAGCTTGCCGCGCAACTCGGCAAGATGATGGACGGCACGGTCAAGTTGGTCATTGAAGAAGATTCGGATTTGATCGGCGGGATGATTATTAAAATGGGTTCGCGTCTGATTGACGCATCGGTGAAAGGCAAGTTGGCGCGAATTGAGCGTCAGTTAAAATCGCAACAGGAGGCAGCGTAATGGATATTCGCGCATCAGAAATTTCTACGGTTATCAAGAAACAGATCGCCACGCTCGGCGTTTCCACGGATATGGAAGAAGTCGGGCAGGTCTTGTCCGTCGGTGACGGCGTTGCCTTGGTTTACGGTCTTACCAACGTCCGCGCGGGCGAAATGGTGGAGTTCCAAAACGGCGTGAAGGGTATGGCGCTGAACCTTGAAACGGATTGCGTCGGTGTTGTTATTTTCGGCGACGACCGCAGCATTCGTGAAGGCGACATCGTCAAGCGTACGGACGCGATCGTGGAAGTTCCTGTCGGCGAAGGCCTGCTGGGCCGCGTGGTTGACGCGCTTGGCAACCCGATCGACGGCAAGGGCCCGCTCAAGAATGTCAAGATGGCCCGTGTGGAAGTCAAAGCCCCCGGCATTATCCCCCGCCAGTCGGTCAGTGAACCGATGCAAACAGGTCTGAAGGCTGTTGATTCGCTCGTTCCCATTGGTCGCGGTCAACGCGAACTGATCATCGGCGACCGCCAAACGGGCAAGACCGCCGTTGTTCTTGATACCTTCATCAATCAAAAGAATATCAACGCCACGGGCGACGACAAGAAAAAGCTGCATTGCATTTATGTCGCCGTCGGTCAAAAGCGCTCGACCGTCGCTCAGATCGTCAAGACTCTGGAAGACGCCGGGGCCTTGGAATATTCGATCGTTGTGGCTGCAACGGCTTCCGAGCCTGCGCCGCTCCAGTTCATCGCGCCTTACACGGGCTGCGCCATGGGCGAGTTCTTCCGCGACAATGGCAAGCACGCGCTGATCGTTTATGACGATCTGTCCAAGCAGGCTGTGGCCTATCGCCAGATGTCCTTGCTGTTGCGTCGTCCGCCAGGCCGTGAAGCTTATCCGGGTGACGTTTTCTATCTTCACTCCCGTTTGCTGGAACGCGCGGCGAAGATGAGCGACAAGCATGGCAGCGGTTCCTTGACGGCTCTGCCGATCATTGAAACCCAAGCCGGTGACGTTTCCGCTTACATTCCGACGAACGTGATTTCGATCACGGACGGCCAGATTTTCCTTGAAACAGCGCTGTTCTATAAGGGCGTCCGTCCGGCCATTAACGTTGGTCTGTCGGTCAGCCGCGTCGGTTCCGCCGCTCAGATCAAGGCGATGAAGCAAGTCGCCGGGTCGATCAAGCTGGATTTGGCCCAGTTCCGCGAAATGGAAGCCTTCTCTCAGTTTGCTTCCGATCTCGACGCTTCGACCAAGAAGTTGCTCAGCCGCGGCCAGCGTTTGACGGAATTGCTCAAGCAAGCCCAATATGCGCCGCTTCCGGTTGAAGAGCAGGTGGTTTCCATCTATTCGGGCGTGAAGGGGTACCTTGATGATGTCAAGGTTCACGACATTTCCCGTTTTGAAGAAGGCCTGCTGCGCGGCATGCGCGGTCATGGGGCGGACATCCTGACGGCGATCCGTAACGACAAGCAGATCAAGCCGGAGACGGAAGAGAAGCTCCAGAAGTTTATGGAAAACTACGTTCGTGAGTTCGTCTAATCGAACCTCAAGCAAAAGAAAAAACGCCGGAGCGATCCGGCGTTTTTTTTGACTTATGGAAAAGGATTAGAGCCTTTTCCGAAAAGGTTGTCGTCTAAGGACGCCAACCTAATCACGATCTGCTCTAGCTCAACGGCACGGCGCTGGAAACGTCCTGTTGATTTGGAAAGTCGCGACGCAAGGTTTCCCTATCCTCGTTGGAGAGCGTCCATGTCAGGCTGTCTAGAATTTCCTTTAAATGCTCAAGGCGCGATGATTTAACAAGGGCGCAAACATTCGGTTGGTTAATCAGCCAGTTTAAAGCGACCTGCACATTGGGCTTACCATAACGATCCGCCATTTCGTCGAGCAGACGAACCTTTCCGCGTTCCCAAGCATTGCCGCACGCACAGGGGCGATGTTCTTCATGCCACATGATTGGTCTCCATGCGACGAAAGTGATGCCATTGTCGTGGCAGTAATCGAGAAGACCCGCGCGTTCCGGTTCGCGGTACACAAGGCTGTAATGGCTTTGGTTGACGGCAATGGGAGCCTCCAGATAGGCTTGGAGTTCTTTCATCGACGTGACATGAAAATTACAAACACCGATATGTTTGATCCGTCCATCCCGATACAGCTTATTCAACGCCGAGGCTGTTTCTTTCAAAGGGATTTCCGGATTGTGCCAATGAAGATAATAAAGGTCCAGATGATCGGTATGAAGGCGTTTGAGCGAGTGCTCGCAGGCGGCCAGCACATCGTCATGATGGTGATGGGCCCCCATAACTTTGCTGGCAAGTTGAACCGAAGCGCGGGGCGTTCCCTCAAGCGCCAAAGCGACGATCTCTTCCGAATGGCCTTGTGCATAAAGTTCGGCCGTGTCGATATGGGTGATGCCGAGCGCCAGCGCCTTGTGAATGGCCTGAATGTCTTGGGCATCGTCATGGGTTGGGTCTTTTTGTTGGTATCCCCCCATGCCCCAAGTGCCAAGGCCAAGGACAGGAAAATCAAGACCGGATTTGTTTTGGCGTGTCGGTAGGGGGCGCATCGTTGTTTCTCCTAAAGGCGTCAGAAATGTCCGGACAGGACTAAAAGAACGCCATACAGGACGGCGATAGCCCCCAAAGAGGCAAGGCCTGTTTTGCCGATATGTTGACGTAGAGCGATAACCGAGGCCGGAAATCTTTTGGTCAGAGAATGCCGCGCCGTATGCAAAATAAGGCTCCATGCAGCGAGCATCGCTAAAAGGGGCAACCCAATCTTGATGCCAAGCACCGCTGCATTCGGAAGGTTTTGCGTGATCCGATCAAAAGTTGGCGTATAGAATAAAAGAGCAAAAAAACCGCCTGCACCCAGCACACAAAGAAGAGCAGCCATTTGCCGTGCCCGTTCCGTGCTCCGCCGCATGGTCTGAGCCAGACTTTTCATGATTTCTGCGGCAACGGGGCCCGAAAGGCCGACAGGATACAGACGGCGCAGATGATTAGGGTGGCTTTGACCGGATAAAGTCAGCCCCAGTGCGTCATGGATTAGCCGAATTTGTAAGGCGCGCGTAAAGGCAAGTTCGCTGGTGTCTTTTTGGGCAAGCTGTTCGCGTGGTTCTTTGAGCGCTTCATCAAGAAAAAAGGGCACGCCGGAAAGCCGCGTTTTTTTGCCGAAGCAGGCGATCATGGCGCCCTTCTTCCCAAATCGTATTTTAATATCGGCATAGGGGATTTGCGCTTCCAGACGAACAAGAACAAATTCTTTATTTTTTTTGTCCTCGTCGCTGGGCGGGATCATGCGAATATCGGCATGTTGTTTGTAAATTTTATTTTCCCCGGTGCGAGAAATCATGCGCAGTAAGCCGCTTGGCAGATCCGAAGTCGGCCCAAGCGAAAAAGAAATCTCCGCCGTTTGTTTTAGGATGCACTCGCGACTGACACAGCCTGATCCGTTGCAGGCGGAACAAGCGATAGCGCCCTTACCCTGACAGGTCGGGCACAGAAGCTTGCCATTGCCGTGACAAAACCGGCAGATCGAATATTGCTCACCATGACAGATATAACATTCATTTTCCGGATGCGCGGGATCGCGCCCTTTGCCGAGGCAAAGCGGGCAAAGCTCGCGGCCTGTACCGTGGCAGGTTTCACAATGCAGATGGCCAATGCCTTTGCAGTCGGGGCAGGGATAGGTGCCCGATCCGCGACAGGTTGGGCAGTTTTCCGTAGCGGCGAGAAAAGTTTTATTCTCGGACCACGCCAAAAGCGCATTGTT
>JBFWLD010000033.1:0-12784 GCA_050252315.1 Bdellovibrionales bacterium | reverse complement strand
TTTTTGGATCATTTGATGTTCCGTGTTTTACATATTTCCGCATAGGCGGCGTTGATGCTTTTTACTTTCTCGGTAGCCTCGGCAATGCGCGAAGCCGGTAGGCCCGCAGCAATTAATTTATCCGGATGGTATTTGCGCAAAAGGCTACGATACGATTTTTTGATAACCTCTTCGGTGGCCGTCGTCGGCAGGCCCAGAACGTCGTAGGCCGAATCCTTTTTGGGAGGCGGCGGAGAACTAGCCAAATAAATGCCTGCGTGTGAGGCGATAAGGGTGAATTGCTCTTCATCAAAGCCGAAAATAACTGCCGTGCGGCGCAGAAATAGAAGCTCGGACCGTGTGAGGCGAGGGCTGTCCGCGATGGCGATCGTAAAGAGCCCTAAAAGAATTTCCTTCAAAATAGCATGGTTTTGGCCGAAAAGATGCGCCAGCCGCGCGGCGTAAGGTTCGTATCCTTCGGCTGTTTTTCGGGCCTGATCGAACAGACGACCTATTTCAGCCGTGTGTCGTTCCGAGCTTCGAAAGGCTTTGCGAAAGGCCAGAACCTCGATCGGCGTCACCGGTCCGTCGATTTTGGCTAGTTTAGCGCCTAAAATAATTAAACTGTGGGCAAAGAGAGGCCGAATATGCTCCGGCATCGAATAGTCGTAAAAAAAGGTATCCGCGGTGTTCTGCGCGGAGATTCGTCGCCTTTTTCCATTCTGAAGATCGTTAATATGTCCGATAAGAAATCCAAGGCAAGCGCCCATGGGGCCCGCCACGGTGAACCCCAATATTGAGCCTACGAACTTGCCGACGAATCTTTTCATAAGAAGGGTTATAGACCGTTAGACATTTGTTGCAAAATATGGATAATGCGCGCCATGACACTTATCAATAATAACAAGAATCCTGAAAGGGATCGTCTGCCAGTTTTGCTGTCGGAGCAGGGAATCCGTCCGACGCGGCAAAGGCTGGCCTTAGCTTCCGTTCTCTTTGACGGCGTCCACAAGCATGTTACGGCGGATCAAATCGTTGCCGCGCTACGCAAGCGAAAAGCGCGCGTTTCCTTGGCTACGGTTTACAACAATCTTCACCAATTTACCAAGGCCGGATTGCTGCGTGAAATCGCGGTTGACCAGACCTGTAGCTACTTTGACACCAATACCACGATCCATGGCCATTACTTTGACGAAGTGTCGGGCAGTATCTATGATATTCCCGAAGAAGCCTTGACCATGATCAACCTGCCGCAGCCGCCCAAGGGCCGCAAAATCAAACGGGTCGATATTACAATTCGTTTGTGTGAAGAGAGCTGAGCGGGTAAGACTCTTTCGTCCTTTTGGGTCAGAGGAAAAACCGATGAAAGAGCATCCTTCTTCCAAATTTTATCCGGTTAATTGGGACGAGCTTCACCGTAACGGCAAAGCCCTTGCGTGGCGCTTGTTGGATAAGGGGCCGTGGAAAGGTATTGTCGCTATCTCGCGCGGCGGTCTTGTCCCGGCAGCTATTGTCGCGCGCGAACTGGATGTGCATGTGATCGAAACTGTGTCCGTGGTCGGCTATCATGCGGATGATTCCAATCCGATGCAGGAGGAAAGGATTGAGATCGTCAAACCGGCGGCCAATGTCGGGGACGGGGAAGGGTGGCTCGTGATCGACGATCTTGTGGATACGGGCCGCACGATGGAGCTTTTGCGCACGCTGATGCCAAAGGCGCATTACGCCGCTATTTACGCCAAACCCAAAGGCAAGCCGCAGGTCAATACCTTTATCACCGAGGTCAGTCAGGATACATGGATCTATTTCCCGTGGGACATTGAATCTCAGTTTATTCAGCCGATCGCTTTAAGGGAAAAGGCGGAGTAATGACAAAATTTCCGCATATCCGTTTGCATCCGGCCCGGCACAAAAGAGTCGCGGGTGGGCATCCGTGGGTTTTTTCGAATGAAATCGTCATGTCCGCCGAGGCCAAGGCCCTGGCCGCCGGAACGCTTGTGCAATTTTTGGCGCATGACGGCTCCGTCTTGGGAATCGGGACGTTTAATCCGCATTCGTTGATCGCTGGACGTATCTTTTCGCGAAAGCCGTTGGACGAGATTAATGCTGACTGGTTTGCCGAAAAGTTCAGGCAGGCGCTTTCGCGGCGCGAGGCGATCCTGAGCGATCCTTATTATCGGTTAATCCATGCCGAGGCGGATGAAATCCCCGGCCTTATCATCGACCGTTTCGATAGCCATTTCAGCGTGCAGTTAAACAGCGCGGGCGTGCAAAAGCTGTGGCCGGAAATCCAAGCCGCACTGGAAGAGGTTTTTCATCCCGAAAGCATCATTCTGCATAATGAAAGCTCCATTCGCTCGTTGGAAGGGTTGGATAAACATACGAAGCTTGTTAAGGGCGAGCCGCGTGGCGTGATCGAGGTTCGAGAAAATGGCCTAACCTACTTCACCGATATTCTGGAAGGCCAAAAGACCGGTTGGTATTTCGATCAGCGGGACAATCACGCATTGTTGGCTAAGTTTGCCAAAGGAAAATCCGTTCTTGACCTTTATACGCATGCGGGCGGGTTCGCCTTGCTGGCGGCCAAGGCTGGGGCCACGCGCGTGATTGGCGTAGATTCCTCTGCGCCTGCGCTGGCTTTGGCACAAAAGGCTGCCGAGCATAACGGCCTTGCCACTCTGTGTTCGTGGGAGCGTGCCGATGTTTTCGATGATGTCGAAACGCGCCTCGCGGCCAAGGAAAACTTTGACATCGTGATTGCCGACCCGCCGCCTTTTGTGCGCAGCCGTAAAGATGTCGCTGCCGGAGCCCGCGGGTATCGCAAACTGGCGGCGAAGGCTGCGGGGTTGGTTGCGCCGGGAGGGATTCTCTATATCGCTTCGTGCAGCCACAATATGGAGCTGCCGCTTTTTACGGAAAATGTTGCGCGTGGTATGGGAGATGCCAAAAGACATGGCCAGATCCTTTACACCACCTTTGCCGCACCCGACCATCCCGTACACCCCCATCTGCCGGAAAGTTCGTACTTAAAGGGGCTTTTGATCCGCATGGGATAGGTCTTCATGGTTAACAGAAACCCGCTTGGCGGGTTTGTTCCATGCAAGTAAACAGATCTTTCCTTTTTTATGTTACTCTGTGGAGTAAAATTTTCTCACAAAAGAATATGATTGGGAAAAATAGAATGGGAATCCCTTTTCGTTACATGCTTCCACTTACGCGCTTTCGTCGTATGTCCTTTCGCGAGGCTGCGGTTAGGCTAACTTGTGCTATTTTTTCGATACCGTTGATGATTACTGGTGTTGCGGCATATGAATATTTTACTCAACCGAAATGGGAACCGACCGCAGATCAGAAACCTGTTATCAAAGCATGCGAAGCGGCATTCGCAGCACATCCTGATGTAAAAGTGTCGTTTGATCATGTTGCGAGGCAATATAAGCAAACCACAGGAAATGATTTAACGAAAGGATATGCTTTTGCTATGGAAGAAGTTTTGCGCACGCAAAACAAGGCTAACTGCGAAACAATGTTTTATCCATTTAAACCAAAAACTTTTAAACAGTGTTTCCGTACGGCTAAAAATTCTTTTGGGGAGTTTTATATGCGATCCAGCCAGCGTCTTTCTCATCATTAGAGCTATAAAGGCAAGGCTAAAAAAGATTTTTGGCGCGACAAATTTTATTCTTTTATCTTCTTACAAACAACCCAGCAACTTCAAGGTGAGGGGACCAAAGGAACTGGTCCACAGGCAATAACTTTTCAAAATTATAGCCGCCTTCGATTAGGATTTTGGCATCGCGGGCAAAGCTTGTGGGATCGCAACTGATCGCGACGATCGTTGGTACGTTGCTTTGCGCCAGTTGGTGGGCTTGAGCCTTCGCACCGCCGCGCGGCGGATCAAAGATCACAAAATCAAAATCATTGCATTCCTGAGCCAAGAACGGATCGGTATTCAGATTGCGCAGACTGACTTCCCATGTCGGGTTAGCTTTGATGGCGCTTTGCAAGGATTGCGTCGCCGGTCCGTCCAGATCGCAGAAATGAACCGATTTCGGATTTTCCAAAGAAAGCCCGAAGGTCCCAAGCCCACAAAAGAGGTCCAGCACTTTTTGCCCCGGTTGCACCGCACTGTCCGCAAAACGCGTTAAGGCTTCTTCACCTGCAACGGTGGCTTGCAAAAATGACCCGGCAGGAAACGGGACGCGTGTTTCGCCGAACTGGACAAAAAGCGGCGTGCGATGCGCGATTGGTTCAATGGGGCTGCGGTCCCATTTGCGCCATGAAAGCCGCGCAATATTCAGACTTTGCGCCAGCATGCCGAGTTTTTCGCGGGATTCCATATCCAATTTGGGGCCGCCGATCAAAACGACATCCACGCCTTCGGGTAAAGAGGTGAGCTGAACGTCGCAACTTTCTCCGGTGGGAAGCCACAACGCCAGATGCCGACGTAGCCTGTCGATCAGCTCTAGAAGAGGCGGCGTGATGACCTCGCAGCTTTTAACGTCAATGATCGTGCGACTGCGCCATGCGTTGAAGCCGACGATGACGCCTTTGTTGGTGTGCATGCAGGCAACGCGGATACGACGGCGAGTCAGATTGGCCGTGACCACGGAAGGCATCATGGAAGGAAACGGAACGGCGGCTTGCGTTAACAGCGTGTGGAGTTGCTCGACCTTAAACGCGCTGTAGGCCGAGTCCGTCATGTGCTGGAACCGGCACCCGCCGCATTGGGGGAAGTGCGGGCAAAGAGGCTGACTTCGTTGCGAACTGGGGATCAGAATTTCTAGCAAGGTTGCGCGTTGGACGACGCTTTTTTTGCCCGGCTCCGTCTCTTTGATTTCGACGCGGACCTTTTCATCCGGCAAAGCTCCGGCGACAAAAACCGTGCGGTTGTGGACATGGGCGATCCCATCGCCCTGTGCGCCCAAATCGTCGATCGTTATATCAAGGGTAGCCATTTGCCTGTATTTTCCTTATAAAGACCTGTCATTATCTCTTGTATTGGTTAAAAAGACGAAAAAGGAAAAATCAAGCATGCGCGGTTATTTTGGGGTCGGAGTCGAGGGGATTAGCAAAAGTTTTAACCTTGGTAATTTGGTGCGCACGTCCCATGCCTTTGGGGCCAGTTTTTTCTTCACGATTAATTCGCCGTTAGATTACCAGAATATACGCGCCTCGGATACGTCGCATGCGGCGATTCATATGCCGTTTTATCCCTATAAAAACGTACAGGAAATGACGTTGCCTGACGATTGTTCGCTGGTCGGGGTTGAGCTGTTGGACGATGCTGTGGATTTGCCGACGTTCCGCCATCCGCTTCGCGCCGCCTATGTGTTGGGGCCCGAAAAAGGGAGCCTTTCTCCAGAATTGGCGGCGAAATGCGACCATATTGTCAAAATTCCTATGAAATTCTGCGTCAATGTCGGCGTTGCCGGGGCGTTGTGCATCTATGATCGGATGATTTCGTTGGGTTCCTTTGCCGAACGCCCGGTGATGCAGGGCGTTCGCGTTTCCAAATAAGTCAAAGAATCGAGTCGCGACTCGACTCGATTCGAGCCGAATCGAGAAGATTCGAGTCGTTTTGCTCGCGCTGTGGATAATGATTCGGCCTGAGTCGCGGGTTGTTTCGAAGGCAGTGTGAATAACTAACTGTGGGCAAAACTGTGGATAGTTACACTAGATGTTGCGTTGCATTCTTAACCTTGTATAGTGAGGTTAACGTCTTGTTAGGGATTACGCCATGCACCCCGTTAGTGAAAAATTTGTCGATCTAGGATCTCCCCGTCGCGTTTGGGCCGTTGCTGCTATTCGTGGTGATCGTGAACGCTTGATTACGTTGCACGACCATTTGGCCGCGCGTTTCGCCGTTCGCGATCGGTTGGTTTATCTGGGCAATTATTTGGGGCCTGTGTCGTGGGATAACCACGCGGTTTTTGAGGAGCTTTTGGCCTTTCGCTCGGCCCTGATGTCCAAGCCGGGGTTGGAGCCTTCCGACATCGTTCATCTGCGCGGCCCTGCCGAAGAAGCGTGGCAGCGGTTGCTGCGCCTTCAGTTCGCGCCGTCGCCGAGCGTTGCGCTGGATCGGTGTTTGGAGGCTGGGGCTGAATCCTATCTGCGCATGTATGGGGTCAGCATGAACGATACGCGTTCCATGGCGCGCGCCGGAAGCGTGGCGATTACCCGCTGGACCAATCAGCTCCGTTCCTTGCAGCGTCAAGGGTTGGGACATGAGGCGTTTACTTGCTCCTTGCGCCGCGCCGCAGTGACCTCCGGCACGCAAGACGGCCCCGGCATGCTGTTCGTTCCTGCCGGGTACGACGTTCGCCGCTCCTTGGAAGATCAGGGCGACAGCCTGTGGTACGGCGGCGGCACTTTCTCTACGGTTCATACGGAGCAGTATTCCCGTATCGTTCGTGGCTTCGATGCGCTTCGTGGCGGCGTGAACACGGATGGCATTGCCGTGACGCTTGATGGCGGATGCGGACAAGGCGGTCCGTTGATTTGCGGCTGCTTTGACGAAGACGGCATGTTGATCGAAGTCGTCGCGGTTGGCGGCAAGGGCGCGATTGAAACCTCGCGTTTTGAAAAGGTCAGCCGTCCCATGCCTACCGTCCAAGATCAGGCGTCGGTCCAGCCGACTCTCTGGGCGGATATGCAGGTCAGCGCTTAATAAGGCGCGGTTGGATTACCCCTTCAACACGGCATGACGCTTTTTGCCGACGCTCAGGCGGGCTTGGTTGCCCGTTGTCAAATCACTGGCTGAGGCTGTCGCCGTGATGTCTTTAACCGGCTCATCATTCAAACGAACGCCGCCACCTTCGATCAAGCGGCGCGCCTCGCCTTTGGAAGAGGCAAAGCCAAGCCCGACAAGCACATCAATGATCGGCGTTTCCTGCGCAAGCGTATAGGAGGGTAAATCCGCGCCCACGCCGCCGCCTTCGAACGTAGCCTTGGCCGTGTCCGCTGCTTTTTGGGCGGCTTCCTCGCCATGGCACATTTTGGTGACTTCGTGTGCGAGGACCTTTTTGGCCTCATTGATTTCGGCGTCTTTCAATTCACCCAGACGCGCGATCTCATCAAGCGGTAGGTCCGTGAAGATTTTCAGGAAGCGCACGACATCGGCATCTTCCGTGTTGCGCCAGTACTGCCAGAAATCATAGGGGCTGAGCATGTCCTCATTCAGCCACATGGCCCCACCGACGCTCTTGCCCATCTTCTCCCCTGAAGCCGTCGTAATCAGCGGCGTGGTGAGCGCAAAGAATTCTTTGTCCAACATGCGGCGGCCTAGCTCGACACCATTGATGATATTGCCCCATTGATCGGAGCCGCCCATTTGCAAGCTACAGCCATGGCGGCGGTTCAACTCCACAAAGTCATAGCCCTGCATAATCATGTAATTGAACTCAAGAAAGGTAAGGGGCTGTTCGCGGTCCAAACGCATCTTGACCGAGTCGAAGGACAGCATGCGGTTGATGGTGAAGTGACAACCGATTTCGCGCAGGAAGGGAAGGTATTCCTTGTGACCCAGCCAATCGTCATTGTTGACGATCATTGCGTCGGTCGGTCCGTTTCCAAAGGACAGGTACTTGTTGAAGCAACGACGAATGCCCGCGATGTTTTCTGCGATGGTTTCATCGGTTAGCATGGGGCGACTTTCCGTCTTGAACGAAGGGTCGCCGATTTTGGTCGTTGCCCCGCCCATCAATGCGATGGGGCGATGCCCTGTCTGTTGCAAGCGGCGTAGCATCATGATGCCTGCCATATTGCCGATATGAAGAGACTTGGCAGTGGCGTCAAACCCAATATAGCCGGTGATAACCCCTTTACACGCAGCCTCGTCCAACGCCTCAAAGTTCGAGCATTGATGGATGTGGCCGCGCTCTTGCATCACACGCAGAAAGTCGGATTTGAACGATTGAGTCATAGCTTGCTCTTTTAACTTATGTGTTTCTGTTTTAAAAACTTGTTTGAAATCTTATTGTCGAGATAAAAGAGCTATCGTCATCCCGCTCTCAAAACGGGATCCAGATTAAAAGCTTCGGCCGGTTTTTCAGGTTTGGCTTTTTTCTGGATACCGGCTTGCGCCGGTATGACGATACTTTTTGACATCGTCATAAGATGATAAACAAGCTATACGAAGAATGCAGAATAAAGGTATCGGCCTGACCTGAAAAGGGGGAGAAGCGGCAAATGGCGCAAAAAGTTCTGGTTTTGGGGCTGATGAGTGGCACGTCGCTGGACGGGATCGACGTCGCGTTGATCGAAACCGACGGCGAAAGCCACGTTTCCCCTGTGGGTGGCGGGTTTTTCCCTTATGACCGGCAGTTTCGCGAACAGCTCCGCCAAGCCTTGGGGCAAAAGACCTCTCGCGAGAATCCTCAAATCGCATGGCTTGAGCAGGAATTAACCAAAGCCCATGCCCGTGCCGTTCTTGCCTTTTTGGCGGAGCGGGAACAGGGGGCGCCTCAGCCTGAACTGATTGGCTTTCATGGTCATACGCTGTGGCACAATCCAAAGGACAAGGAAACGTTCCAGATCGGCGATGGCGCGTTACTGGCTCAGATGACCGGCATCGACGTTGTCCATGATTTCCGAAGCGCCGATGTGCAGGCGGGCGGGCAGGGCGCGCCGCTCGTGCCGCTTTATCACCGTGCCTTGGTTGCCGAGCTTCCCAAGCCGTTGGCGATCCTCAATATCGGCGGCGTGGCCAATCTGACATGGATCGCAGGCGACAAAGACGACGAAATTTTGGCCTTTGATACGGGGCCTGGTAATGCGTTGCTTGACGATTGGATGTTAGAAAAAACCGGCAAGGCTTATGATAAGGACGGCTCTTTTGCCGCGAGCGGGAAAGTCGATCCCTCGCACATGCAGCTCTTTTCTTTTCATCCTTACTTCACGCGAAAGCCGCCCAAATCGCTGGATCGCGATGCTTTTATGAATTTCGTGCCCACGGCTTTATCCGATGTGGACGGCGCGGCGACCCTCACGATGATGAGCGCCTATTCCATTGCCGAGGGCTTGCGTTCGTTGCCGCAAACGCCGAAGGCTGTTTATTTGACCGGCGGTGGCCGTCACAACAAAACTTTAGTCTCGTGGATTGCCGAAAAATCCGAACTTCCGATCCATTCGGTCGATGAATTAGGGTGGAATGGCGACACGTTGGAAGCCGAGGCTTTTGCCTATTTGGCGGTTCGCTCGATCAAAGGATTGCCCTTGTCTGTGCCAACAACCACCGGTGTACCAAAGCCCATGACTGGCGGCGTGAGCGTTAAAGCCCGCACGTCGAATAAAACCGACAGGTAAGTTGGGCTTTAACGCGCTGGGCGTGTCTATTGAATTTTTGAACGTAATCCCGATAATCGACGTATCTCCGGCGACGGGAAATATTCTCCTCAATAAGACGGCGCGCGTCCGCGTCCGTTTGATAAAGGGTCGTGACTTCTTCGATAATGTCACAGATCGAGCAGTACAGACCCTTTAATTTCATTTCTTGGGTATCGTAGATGCCTCGGTTTTTCCAGAGCCTACATGGACAGGCAAATTGTCGAAGCACCTTACAAGCCGGGGCCAGTTTTGCGGTTTTTTTAATAATTTCCGGACGAACTTTTTGAGTGGATCTGGATTGTGCCAGTCGCGCACTTAGCCGAAAAAAAGTGGCCGCTTCTTTGAGAATGTCGTCTGCCAGATTGTCTAGACTAGGATCAATAAGCGGAATAGGCACTGCGCGGTTATACCTACCCCACCAAGCTGGTCGTTGTTGGCTGTAAACGATGCAGGAGGATTTGGTCGAGATAATCCTCGACATGGCTGGCGACCTGATCGAGCTGGTTGGTGAAGAAATGACCAGCTTCGGGGACCACGCGATAATCCAGATGGATGCCGCGTTGGTGCGAAAGTTTGGCGACCAGCTTGTTGACGAACGGTTCCGGTACGATCTCATCCGCGCCGCCATGTAGGATCAAACCCGAGGACGGGCAGGGGGCCAGAAAGCTGAAATCCAGCATGTTGGCGGGCGGAGCGACCGAGATAAACGATTCGATTTCCGGACGACGCATCAAAAGCTGCATACCGATCCATGCGCCAAAGGAGAAGCCTGCAACCCAGACGCTTCGCGCGTTGGGGTTAATGCTTTGAAGCCAGTCGAGGGCGGAGGCCGCATCGCTCAGTTCGCCTTCCCCACGGTCATAGGTGCCTTGGCTTCTTCCTACCCCTCTGAAATTAAAGCGTAATGTAGAAAAATCCCGTTCGGCAAAGGCCGTAAAAAGGGAATAGACAACCTTATTGTTCATGGTGCCACCATGCTGCGGATGGGGGTGCAGAATCAGGGCGATCGGCGCTGTCGGCGATTTTCCGGGCGTGTAACGACCTTCAAGACGGCCTTCGGGGCCAGCAAATAGAACTTCAGGCATACTATTTCACCAATTGTTACAAAGGATTACGCAGATCAGGGTCAAAAAATGCGACAAGTCTTGACTGCGGGCTCTACTTAGGCGATCCTAGCACAGGTCCTAGGTTAGATTTCAAGCAAGTAATTCAATATTTTATCGTGAAAAATTAAAAATCTACGATTTGTAGAGTTTTTGTCCTTGAAAAACCATAATATGAGACAAATATAGTACCGTAAAATAGACGCACCCATTGAAGAAGAATAAGGAAAGGAGGTGGGCAGATGCGTATCAGTACAAAAGGACGCCATGCTGTTATGGCTATGGTGGACTTGGCCTGTCATGCTACGGAGAAGCCTGTGCCATTGGCTGAGGTAGCCCAACGGCAGACCATATCTTTGTCGTATCTGGAACAGCTTATTGCCAAACTCAAGAAGAACGGATTGGTTAAGAGTATGCGTGGACCGGGCGGAGGCTATGTTTTGGCCCAGCCAGCGAACCAAATGTCTGTTCATCAGATTGTGATGGCTGTTGATACGGGCTCTTCGGCGACGAAGGCTGGCCATGATGAAGCCAAAAAAGATGCTCGTCATCTGACGGATTGCCTTTGGCTTAAAATGAGCAACGAGGTCCAGAAGTTTCTTAAATCCGTAACGCTTGAGGATGTTGCTCAAGACAAGATGTAAGTTTTGCCTGATTGAGACTCCTGATTTTACAACAAAAATAGCGCGGGCCGCCTTTATGGCGGAGCCCGTGCGTTTTGTCTTGGGCGCTAAAGGGCTACGACAGGTTTAAAATCTTCGCACAGAATCGAGAAAGTCGGCTATACTAGCCGCGTATCGGTTATGTGCGGGTGTTTTTTATGGACAATGTCATCGAGTTTAACGAGTTTGCCTATGCCTCATCTTGTCAAACGGGGGAGGCGTGCTGTTGGATTTGTCAAAAGCCTACCTCTTTAAGGGCTCTTTTCTGTCAACATTGCGGAACGATTCAGCCGGTGCGCCCGTTGGATCATTTTGCCCGTTTGGGGCTGGAGCGCCGTATCGACATTGATCCGGACCTGCTGGAGCGCCAATACGCCACGTTGAAAAAAAATCTTTCGCCGGAGCGGTTCACGATTCGCGGCATGGGTGAGCGCGGCCATGCGGCCAAACAACTCGAAGCGATTGAGGAGGCCTATCAGACCTTGCGCGAACCGTTGCGGCGCGGGAGGTATTGGCTGGCCTTGCATGAAAAGGAAATTCAGGAGGCGGAGATCGTTAATCCGATGGTGGCCGAGCTTCGCGCCGATCTTGAAAATGCATCGGCGGCGGCTCAGTGCGACAGGATTGCTCATCGGGCCGGGCTGGCTATGGAGCAAGGCATTGTCGGTCTGATGCAGGCGTTGCGTACTCAAAATTGGCAGTTGGCTAATGCCATTTTATTGGAAGTGGACGGGCTGGAAGGCCTTATGAGCGAAGTTCGCTCCCGCCGTTTGACCATGACCGCGCCGCGCGGTACCGGGTGCGATGACATTACCCGCGTTAAGTAAACTTTTCTTGCCGTTTGTGTCCGATAGACGGGGCCTTTTTGCCAGCGTCTTTTTGGTGACCTTGGCCATCCGCTGTTTGTTCGTTTTTCAGTGGACCCAAACGCCTTACGCAACCATGCCGTTGCTGGATGCCAAGGTCTATCACGAATGGGCCCAAGCTATCGCTGCTGGAGATTTTTTACGCGGCAAGGCTTTTTATCAGTCTCCGCTTTATCCCTATTTTCTTGGATTGATCTACGCTCTTTTCGGCGAACATTTTGCCTTGGTCGGGGTCATTAATGCGCTGTTCGAGGCTACAACCGCGACGTTGCTGGCCGCCCTGACGCTTGCCCTTTTTGAAAGCCGGGCTGGGGCCTTAATCGCCGCTGGTTTGTTCGCTTTTTACAGGTCGGCGATTTTCTATACGGCGCCGGTCATGAAGGAGCCGTTGGGCCTGTTGTTGGAAACCGCGTTTCTTTATGTTTTGTATCGAGCCTTTCAGCGCCCCAAGGTGCGTTCGTTTTTTATCAGCGGTCTGCTGTTGGGGCTGGCCGCGTTGGTGCGCGGCAATTTTTTGTGTCTTGCGCCGATTGTCTTGCTTTACGGTTTTTTCCTGTTTCGGAAATCCTTTTCCGTTAAGGCGTGTTTTTTTGTGCTGGGGCTGATGCTTGCCGTCGCGCCTGCGACCCTACACAATTATCTTGTGAGCGGCGATTTTGTTCTGACGAACTATACCGACGGGTTTAACCTTTACATCGGCAACTCCCCTTATGCCAATGGAACGAACGCCTATCCGCCCGAAGTCTCTACCGACCCGGTTCAGGAAGAGCTGAATACCATCTGGGTTGCGACGGACGAATTGGGAAGAGCGCTTTCGCCGTCCGAGGTTTCTTCCTATTGGCGATCG
>JBFWLD010000032.1:0-12833 GCA_050252315.1 Bdellovibrionales bacterium | reverse complement strand
CTGCCGTCATCGGCCAGAAGCTTGGTGCCGTAAGGTACGCGGTGACGCGCCTTTTCACGACCCAAATCGTCAAGAAGAACGAGTTCGCAGTTACGGCCCATCACGATGAACTTGCCTTCGCTGTTGGCAACCACGGTCTTGTTATTGATTTGCAGCTTGGCATCGAACGAGGCTTCGACCGAGTTCTGCTCCGCGCCACGCTGAGCCGCGCCACCAATGTGGAAGGTACGCATCGTCAACTGCGTTCCCGGTTCACCGATGGACTGGGCGGCGATCACGCCAACCGCTTCACCGATATTGACCAGCGTACCACGGGCCAGATCACGGCCATAGCACTTAGCGCAGATGCCGGTTTCAGACTTACAGGTCAGAACCGAACGGATCACGACCGTATCAATACCGGCCTTGTCGATTTGATCCATCAACTGTTCGTCGATCAACATGCCTGCGCGAACGATCACGCGGCCTGTAGCCGGATCAACAACGTCTTCGGCAGCCGTACGACCCAAGGCCAAATCAGCCAAAGGCGCGATAACTTCGCCGCCGTCGATCACGGTCTTGACCGTCAAACCATCCGTCGTACCGCAATCGGTTTCGGTGATGATGGCGTCTTGGGCCACATCGACCAGACGACGGGTCAGGTAACCGGAGTTCGCTGTCTTCAACGCCGTGTCGGCTAGACCCTTACGAGCGCCGTGGGTTGAGTTGAAGTATTCAAGAACCGAAAGGCCTTCCTTGAAGTTCGAGATAATCGGCGTTTCGATAATCTCGCCCGACGGCTTGGCCATCAGCCCGCGCATGCCGGCAAGCTGCTTGATCTGCGCCGCAGAACCACGAGCGCCGGAATGCGCCATCATATAGACGGAATTGATGTGGCCGTCCCCGGTGTAGGAGATGTCCTTCATCATTTCCTCGGCAACCTTTTCCGTGCAAGCCGACCAAACGTCAACGACCTTATTGTACTTTTCGCCGCGTGTGATCAGACCATCTTGGTATTGCTGCTCGTATTCATTGACCTGATCTTGCGCTTGCTTGATAAGGCGCTGCTTGGCCGCCGGGATAATCAGATCGTCCTTACCGAACGAAATACCCGCGTTACAGGCGTTCTTGTAGCCAAGGCCCATCAGGCGGTCGGCAAAGATAACCGTTTCTTTCTGGCCACAGTGACGATACACAACGTCGATAACGTTGGTCAGGTCCTTCTTGGTCAGCAGGCGGTTGACCGTGCTGAACGGAACGTTCGGGTGACGCGGCAAAATCTCGCCCATCATCATACGGCCCGCCGTGGTTTCAACCAGCGACAATTCATGTTCGCCTTGAGAATTGACGCCATGGTAACGAGCTTTGATCTTGGTGTGCAGCGTGATCGCTCCGGCATTCAAGGCCTGTTCGATTTCCGCCATATCGGCGAAGATCATGCCTTCGCCCGGCTCGCCCTTGCGCTCCATCGTGATGTAGTAAATACCCAAAACAATGTCTTGCGAGGGAACGATGATCGGCTTGCCGTTCGCAGGCGACAGGATGTTGTTTGTGGACATCATCAAGACGCGGGCTTCGAGCTGAGCTTCCAGAGAAAGCGGAACGTGGACGGCCATTTGGTCACCGTCGAAGTCGGCGTTAAACGCCGTACAAACAAGCGGATGCAACTGGATGGCTTTACCTTCGATCAGCGTCGGCTCGAAAGCTTGGATACCCAAACGGTGAAGAGTCGGGGCGCGGTTCAGGAACACCGGATGCTCGCGGATGACTTCTTCTAGGATGTCCCAAACTTCCGGACGTTCCTTTTCGACCATGCGCTTGGCTGCCTTGATCGTCGAGGCCATGCCGTACAGTTCCAGCTTGGCATAGATGAACGGCTTAAAGAGTTCGAGCGCCATCTTCTTTGGCAGGCCGCATTGATGCAGCTTTAATTCAGGTCCGACGGTGATAACCGAACGACCGGAATAATCGACGCGCTTACCCAGCAAGTTCTGACGGAAGCGGCCCTGCTTGCCCTTGAGCATATCGGACAAGGATTTCAACGGGCGCTTGTTCGCGCCGGTAATGACGCGACCACGGCGGCCATTGTCGAACAAGGCATCGACCGACTCTTGCAACATACGCTTTTCGTTGCGGATGATGATGTCGGGCGCGCGCAGCTCGATCAGGCGTTTCAGGCGGTTGTTACGATTGATGACGCGGCGATAAAGGTCGTTCAAATCCGACGTCGCGAAACGGCCACCATCCAACGGAACCAACGGACGAAGCTCCGGCGGAATGACCGGGACCACGTCGAGAATCATCCACTCCGGACGCGCGCCGGATTCGATGAACGCTTCGATACATTTCAGGCGCTTGACGATTTTCTTACGCTTGGCTTCCGAGGTCGTGTCGCGCATTTCATCGCGAAGCTTGACCTTTTCTTCGTGCAGGTCGATGCCGGACAGCATGTGTTTGACGGCTTCGGCACCGATCATCGCCGTGAACGCGTCTTCGCCATACTCGTCTTGGGCGTTCAGATATTCTTCTTCCGACAACAACTGGCGGTTCTTCAACGGCGACAAACCGGCTTCCGTCACGATGTAGTTTTCGAAGTACAAGACTCGCTCGATTTCTTTGAGCGTCATGTCGAGCAGAAGGCCGATGCGCGAAGGCAGCGACTTCATGAACCAGATATGCGCGACAGGCGCAGCCAGTTCGATGTGGCCCATGCGTTCACGGCGAACCTTTTGCAACGTGACTTCAACGCCGCACTTTTCGCAGATGATGCCGCGGTACTTCATGCGCTTGTACTTGCCGCACAGACATTCGTAATCCTTGATCGGGCCAAAGATGCGAGCGCAGAACAGGCCGTCGCGTTCAGGCTTGAACGTACGATAGTTGATCGTCTCCGGCTTTTTGATTTCGCCATAGGACCAAGAGCGGATACGCTCCGGCGACGCAATCGAAATACGCATCTGATCAAACGTCTGAGGCGCGCTGTGAGGATTAAAAATATTCATAAGATCGTTCATTTGATCGTTCCCTTATGTTGCATCTTCTGTTTTGTTCGATACACAATCTGTCGATTATATACCGAAAGTCCCCTTTATCGTCATCCCGGCGAAAGCCGGGATCCAGACTAAAAGCTTTCAAACTGGATACCGGCTTAGGCCGGTATGACGTTGTCTCTTTTGAGCCGTTTGGCTCATAACATCAGATCGAAATACAAATCCCGCCAATCGGGGTTCAGTTCTTCGATCCGCTTCAACTTCCAAGCCCGTTTCCATTCCTTGATGCATTTTTTACGAGCGATCGCTTCATCAAAGCGATCATATGTTTCGTAATAAACCAGCATCTTGACGTTGTAACGCGCCGTAAATCCTTTAATCTCCCCGCTCTTGTGTTCAGCGATACGCCTGACCAAATCATTCGTAACGCCTGTGTACAAAGTTCCGTTTCGTTGGCTCGCGAGTATGTAAACATATCCACGAGGTTCCATTATTCCTGTATCCCTTCGCCATCCTTTTCGTCATTCCGGCGCAGGCCGGAATCCAGTTTAAAAGCTTTCAGTCTGGATCCCGGCCTTCGCCGGGATGACGGCTATTTTTATCATCTGCTCCCGCTTTTCGAGTTATTGACCATTACCCTTGTTCCATTTCATACAACATCACATTGACGGAAACGCAGGTACATTTCTTGCCTTCATCCGATCTATCCATGAAACATTAGGAATAAAAACGGCACTATCAAACTTAACCCAACGCACCCCCTCTTTTTTACCTGCTCCAACATTCTCTAGAATCTCAGCCAATGCAAAAGAAAGCGAACGAGGTTTTCCTGTAACGACAATCTTTTGCACATCCTTCCCCATTGGATGAAACCGCACTTGTACTTCAGGCAACGTTTCCACGTCTTTCCCTTCAAACGAAGAAACCCAGAGGCGTTCAAGGCGACCAGTAAGAACTTGACATACTTGTCGCATCCGCTCGGAAGGGACATTCTCAGCATACCTATTGGGATCAAGCGCGAATCGAAAAACTAAAGAAACATCAGATTCGGGCATAACATCGCACGCCTTCCCGACTGCATCCTTCAGTTTATCAGAACTAAGCGCCATCGCCTCTTACTCCCCCATTTCAGGCAAAGCTTCAACTTGGTCTTCTTCGGCATCTTCCAGCATTTTCTTTTGCTCCAGATCGACGTTCAGGCCCAAGGAACGGAGTTCCTTTGTCAAAACGTTGAAGGATTCAGGAATGCCGGATTCAAAGTTGTCTTCACCGCGCACGATGGATTCATAGACCTTCGCACGACCGGAAACGTCGTCGGACTTGACCGTGAGCATTTCTTGCAGCGTGTAGGCCGCACCGTATGCTTCAAGGGCCCAGACTTCCATTTCACCGAAGCGTTGACCGCCGAACTGCGCCTTACCACCCAAGGGCTGCTGGGTAACCAGCGAGTAAGGACCGATCGAACGGGCATGGATCTTGTCATCGACCAAATGGTGCAGTTTGAGCATATAGATATACCCAACCGTTACCTGACGATCGAACTGTTTACCCGTACGACCGTCGATCAGCGTTTCTTGACCCGACGTTGCCAGACCGGCGAGATCCAACATTTTTTCAATGTCCGCCTCGCGTGCGCCGTCAAAAACAGGCGTTGCAAAAGGAACACCGATACGCAGGTTCTTAGCCAATTCAATGGTGTCGTCGTCGGTCATATCGGCAATTTCAGCCTTGAAGGTGTCTTCGCCATAGACCGATTTCAGCTTGGCGCGGACATCTGTGAGCGTCGCCTTTTTCTCCTGAGCGATCTGAGCCTGATACGCGTCAAGCGTCTGGCCGATCTGACGCCCCAGATTGGCCGAAGCCCATCCAAGGTGCGTTTCCAAGATTTGTCCGACATTCATACGCGACGGAACGCCGAGCGGGTTGAGCACGATGTCCATCGGCGTACCGTCCGGAAGATGCGGCATGTCTTCGATCGGCAGGATGCGCGAAACGACACCCTTGTTGCCGTGACGACCGGCCATCTTGTCTCCCGGTTGAAGCTTACGCTTCACGGCGACAAAAACCTTGACCAGCTTCATCACGCCCGGAGGCAGCTCGCCGCCGCGTTGCAGCTTGCCGACCTTGTCTTCGAAACGCTTCTTAAGGGCTGTGATCTGATCGTCGAACACCTTATTGGTGGCCTCGATCTTTTCCATGACCTTGTCGTCCTTGACCGCAATCTGACGCCACTGGCCACGGGAATATTCTTCCAGCATGTCGGCGGTGATTTCTTTGCCGGTCGGGAAGCCTTTTGGACCCGAAGCGGCCTTTTCGCCGATCAACAGGTTGCGCAGACGTTCAAAGAAGCCGCGTTCGATAATCAAACGTTCGTCGTCGCGGTCCTTGGCAAGGCGTTCGATTTCCGCACGCTCGATCGCAATGGCGCGTTGATCCTTTTCAACGCCGCGACGCGAGAAGACGCGGACTTCGACGATGGTGCCCGTCACGCCCGGCGGCAGACGAAGCGACGTATCGCGAACGTCGGCAGCCTTTTCGCCGAAGATAGCGCGCAGAAGTTTTTCTTCCGGCGTCATGGGGCTTTCGCCCTTTGGCGTGACCTTACCGACCAAGATGTCGCCGGGGTTTACTTCGGCGCCGACATAGACGATACCGGCTTCGTCGAGGCACTTGAGAGCCTCTTCACCGACATTCGGAATGTCGCGGGTGATTTCTTCCTGACCCAGCTTGGTATCGCGAGCCATGACTTCGAACTCTTCGATATGGATCGAAGTGAAGACGTCTTCGCTGACGATACGTTCGGAGATCAAGATGGAATCTTCGAAGTTGTACCCGTTCCACGGCATGAAGGCCACGAGAACGTTACGACCCAAAGCCAATTCACCGTACTGAGTCGAAGGACCGTCGGCAATGATCTGGCCTTCGCCGACCAAATCGCCGACGCGAACGATCGGACGCTGGGTGATACAGGTGCTCTGGTTCGAACGTTGGAACTTGAGCATGTTGTAGATGTCAACCGTCGGTGCCGTAGGATCTGGATTTTCCGTCGCACGGACAACGATACGGGTGGCATCGACTTGGTCAACCACACCGGTACGGCGGGCCACGACGGCAACACCGGAGTCACGGGCCACGACAGCTTCCATGCCGGTGCCGACGAGCGGCGCGTCATTGCGCAACAGAGGAACAGCCTGACGTTGCATGTTCGATCCCATCAGAGCGCGGTTAGCGTCATCATTTTCCAAGAACGGGATCAAAGCGGCAGCGACCGACACGATCTGTTTCGGCGACACGTCGATAAAGTCGATTTCTTCGGCGGTGGCGACGATGTTTTCGCCGTTCTTACGCGCGATAACCGTTTCAGCGACGAACTTGCCGGACTTGTCCAGTTCGGAGTTCGCCTGAGCGATCACATACTGGCCCTCTTCCATCGCGGAAAGATAAACGACTTCGTTCGTGACCTTCGCGTTCTTGACGCGGCGGTACGGGCTTTCGATAAAGCCGTACTGGTTGACGCGAGCATAGGTGGCCAACGAGTTGATCAGACCGATATTCGGACCTTCCGGCGTTTCAATCGGGCAGATGCGGCCATAATGGGTGGGGTGAACGTCGCGGACTTCAAAGCCTGCACGTTCGCGCGTCAGACCGCCCGGCCCGAGAGCCGAAACGCGGCGCTTATGCGTGATTTCGGACAGCGGGTTCGTCTGGTCCATAAACTGTGACAACTGCGAGGAGCCAAAGAACTCACGGACCGCGGCGGCGGCTGGCTTCGCATTAATCAGATCATGCGGCATGACCGTGTCGATTTCAATGGAACTCATACGCTCGCGGATCGCACGCTCCATACGCAGCAAGCCAAGGCGATACTGGTTTTCCATCAATTCGCCAACCGAGCGAACGCGGCGGTTGCCGAGATGGTCGATATCGTCGATTTCGCCGCGACCATCCTTGAGATTGCAAAGGATACGGACGATTTCAAGAATGTCTTCCTTGCGCAGGACGCGGACCTGATCGTCCGTCTTGAATCCAAGGCGCGAGTTCATTTTGACGCGACCGACCGGGGAAAGGTCATAGCGGTCGAGTTCGAAGAACAGGCCTTTAAACAAAGCATCCGCCGATTCAACGGTCGGCGGCTCACCCGGACGCATGACGCGATAAATATCAAGCAACGCATCTTCGCGCGTGACGTTCTTGTCTGCCGTCAACGTATTACGGATATAGGGGCCGACATTCACATGGTCGATGCCGAGCAATTGCAGTTCCTTCACGCCCTGCTCGTCGATCTGTTCCATGATGTCGGAGGTCAGCTCGTCACCAGCTTCAAACAGCACCACGCCGTTTTGCTCGTCGATCATGTCCGTCGCCAGATAAGCGGCGATCATATCTTCCGGCTTGACCAAAACGTCCTTCATGCCCGCGTCGGTCAGCTTCGACAACGCACGCGCCGTCATTTTCGTACCGGCTTCGGCGACGACCTTGCCTGTCTTGGCATTGATAAGGTCGGTGGCAAGCTTCTGGCCCTTCATGCGGTCCGGCTTGAACTCGGTCGTCCAACCGTTCTTCACGCGCTTATAGACTACCGTTTCATAAAAGGCCGACAGGATTTCTTCCTTGGACATGCCGTTGACGTCGGCAAGATCAAGCGGCTTTCCGGCTTTTTCGCGCTTGATGCGAAGCTTTTCCGTTTCGTCGTCGTAAAGCGCATAAAGCAAGGTCGAAACCGGCAATTTGCGACGACGGTCGATGCGGACATAGACCAAATCCTTGGCGTCAAACTCAAAATCCAACCACGACCCACGATAGGGGATCACGCGCGCGGCAAACAGATATTTGCCGGAAGAGTGAGTCTTGCCCTTGTCATGATCGAAGAAAACGCCGGGGCTGCGATGCATCTGGCTGACGATCACGCGCTCCGTGCCGTTCACGACAAAGGTGCCGTTTGCGGTCATCAGGGGCATGTCGCCCATGTAAACGTCTTGTTCCTTGATGTCGCGGATCGACTTTACGCCCGTCGTCTCGTCCACATCGAACACGGTCAAACGCAAGGTCACCTTGAGCGGAGCCGCAAAGGTCATGCCGCGCTGTTGGCATTCCTCAACATCATATTTGGGCTGTTCCAGCTCGTACGACACGAAATCGAGAACCGCGCGTTCCGCAAAATCGCGAATCGGGAAGACGGATTTCAAAACGTCTTGAAGACCAAAACAGTCGCGCTTATCCGCAGGAATATCCATCTGCAAGAACGATTCATACGAGCGGCGCTGAACGTCAATCAGGTTCGGCATTTCCGCAACTTCGGGAATACGTCCGAAGCTTTTACGGTTCCGTTTGTAAGCCGCGCTGCTTTTGCCGGCGTTGATGGGGGTGCTTTGAGCCATTGGTCCCTCTTCACATATAACTGTCAAAAAGATGCGTGCTTGCTGTGTGCAAACACCAAAAACGAAACCAGCCAGCGCCCTTTCGATAGGAAATCGGGTGTGGAGGTTTCGGTGAACTCGTGATTTGCACGGAATATGGCGGTTAAGTGCAGGTTGCGCAAGGGATTTATTTTTCTGTTACGAGGACGTTTTGGGCTTAAAAAGGGGATAAAGATAGTAATATATTCTTATTAAGAGAATTTATTACTTGCATCTGTGTTCCCGCCAAACAAAAAAACGGGGGCCGAAGCCCCCGCTCTTTTTCTTCAAGTGAAGACTCAAAATTATTTGAGTTCAACCTTGGCGCCGACGGCTTCGAGCTTCTTCTTAAGTTCTTCAGCTTCAGCCTTGGCAACATTTTCCTTCAAGGGCTTCGGAGCGCCTTCGACGAGGTCCTTAGCTTCCTTCAAGCCCAAGCCCGTGATCGCGCGGACTTCCTTAATGACGTCGATCTTCTTGTCGCCAGCAGCAGCCAGAACAACGGTGAACTCGGTCTGTTCTTCACCAGCCGGAGCAGCAGCCCCACCGGCAACAGCAGCAACAGCAACCGGAGCAGCGGCGCTAACGCCCCACTTTTCTTCCAGCATCTTGGACAACTCGGCGGCTTCGATAACCGACAGAGCCGACAATTCGTCAACGATTTTATTTAGATCAGCCATAGTACTCTCTCCTTTGTTAAACGTGTGTTTGTTTGGTTTGTTATCCGGCTTAGGCCGGAATTCTTTTAAGCAGCCTCATCTTTTTTGCTGTAGGCCGCAATAACGCGGGCCAACTGTCCAGCCGGAGCCTGAACAACGCAGGCGATCTTGGTCGCCGGAGCCACCAACAGACCGACCAGCTTGCCGCGCAGTTCGTCGAGCGACGGCAACGTGGCCAAGGCCATGGCGCCCTTTTCGTCCAAGATCTGATCGCCCATCGCAGCGGCAACCAGCTTGAGCTTGTCGTTCTTCTTGGCGAATTCGGCAGCAACCTTGGCGGCGGCGACCGGATCGTTCGAGTAAGCCAAGGCGGTCGGCCCCTTCATATACGGTTCCAAACCGGCAAGGCTCGTATCCTTGATGGCCAGCTTGACCAGCGTATTCTTGCCAACCTTCAACGCAACGCCCGCAGCGCGCATGGCGCGGCGAAGTTCCAGCGTTTGGTCTGCATCAAGGCCGTTTTGCACCAGCACGACAACGAGCTGAGCATCCTTGATTTCGTCCGCAAAAGCCTGAACCTGCTGTTCTTTGGCTTTACGGTTGTCACTTAAGTGTTCGGTCATGAATCCTCCTCATCAAAAATATAAAAACCACGACATCGACGAACACGGCCCGCCGGTGAAAACTTTCAATTGTCCAAGGAGTAAGAAAAGTCGAAGGAAAAACGGTCAGCCCGGTCGGGGACGGTTTTATCGGTTCAACCCATCTATGCTGGCACTTTTAAGCCGTTTCCGGCGCCCGCAGTCTTGGACAGGAACCACCCTTTGCGGGTGGCGTGCGCGTCTTGTACACGATCCCAGCCCCAGAATGCAAGCGCTGATTTGACTTTCACCTCGAAAGGACGCCAACCTTTTCGGAAAAGGCTCTAGCCTCACTATGGTTAAGACAAAAGGGCTCAAACGGCTTATCAGCGAGCCTTTTCAGCGATGGCCCAGAATCCGTCGCCGTTCAAACTCGCGCCGCCGACGAGCACGCCGTCAATGTCCGGCTGTTCCAAGAGTTCACCGGCGTTCGTCGGCACCACGGAACCACCGTAAAGAACCTGCACCACTTCCCCGGTTTGCCCCAATGTCCGGCGTATCAAACGATGGACAACGCAGACTTCATCGACCGAGGGGACCTCACCCGAGCCGATCGCCCAGACAGGTTCATAAGCAACAACCAACTGTGAAGGATGGTACTTATCCGGCAACGATTCTGTTAATTGCTTGGCGATCGCGTCCTCGGTCATGCCGGTCGCCCGCTGCTCCAGAGTCTCGCCCACGCAAACAATCGTCACCAGCCCTGCGAGTTGAGCTGCGGCTACTTTCTTGGCAATCAACGCGCCTTTTTCATTATAGGCGGCACGACGCTCGGAATGGCCCAAAATAACATAGCGACACCCCAAATCGGCCAGCATTCCCGCGCTGATGTCGCCTGTATAGGCCCCATGATTGGCATAGTGGCAATCCTGAGCCCCTAGCAATAGGGGCATCCCCATTAAAGATTCGGAGATTGGCCACAACAAAGTCGCAGGCGGACAGATCACAACATCGAACCCAAGCGGTGCCGTATCATTAGCGTATCCAGCGATCTCCCGCGCCAGATTCAAGCCGGACGTAAGGCGCCCATTCATTTTCCAGTTACCAACGATCAATTTGCGTCTTTGAGGCATCATCCAAAAACCTTTTTCGTGGGGTCGAAAGAATAAGGAAACAACAAGCGCTCGCATCAAGCCTGTTGCCCCAAGCATAGACTTTTATCATACTGCACTGCAATCAAGAATCACATACTCTCGCAAAGGACCTGTTGTTATGCTTCAATCAATGCGCGACCTCGCCCAATCTTGGATCGTTAAAGGACTTATGCTCCTTTTGATCGTCAGCTTCGCTATCTGGGGCATCGGCGATATGTTCCGCGGCAATCCTGCGGCCCGAGTCGTTGCTACGGTCGGCAGCGAGGAAATACAGGCGCAAGACCTTGAAAAACGCTTCCAACGTGAGTTGACGCAAGCGCGCGCCGCTTTCGGCCCAAGCCTGAGCGCTGACCAAGCCCGTCAGATGGGCCTGTTAGATCGTACCCTTAACATGATGATGCAGGAACTTACCTTCGATCAGGCCGCAGATCGTTTGGGCATTCATCTTTCCAACGACTATGTTCTGGCTTCTCTGGCCAAAGACCCCGAGCTTCGCACCAAGGACGGCCACTTCAACGAAGCCCTTTTCCATCAAATTCTTGGCAAGGCGGGGCTGTCCGAACAAGCCTTCTTTGACATGCAGACCAAAGGCGACTCCCGCAAGGTCATTGCCGATGCCATTCTCTCAACCGGAATCCCGCCGCAAACGATGATCGACACCTTGTATCAGGCCCGCGGCGCCAAGCGCGTGCTTGAAGTCCTGACGTTGAAAAACAGCAGCGTCAAAGGTGTGAAGGCACCGACGGATGAAGAGCTTCAGGCCTATTACGACAAACACCAAAACGATTTTATTGCCCCGGAATATCGCGGCATCACGATCGGTAGCCTGTCTGCTGCGGAAATGGCCAAAGACATCTCCATCACCGACGAAGATTTGCACAAAACCTATGACGAAAGGTCCGCCGAACTGACAATTCCGGAAAGTCGCGACCTTGTTCAAATTGTTTTGCAAGATGAAGCCAAGGCCAAGAGCGTCGCCGAACAGGCAACGGCAATGCATGATCTTTCTAAAGCCGCTAAAGAAGCCGGGCTTACCCCCATCGCTATGACAAAAATAGACGAAAGCTCCATGCTTCCCGAATTGCGCGCGCCGATTCTGGCGCTGAAAGCCGGGGACGTCAGCCCCGCCGTCAAGAGCCCCATGGGATGGCATGTCATTCAAGTCAAAACGGTTACGCCTGCCTCTACCCCCTCTTTCGAACAGGCCAAAGCCGACCTGACCAAAATGTTGCAGGAGGAACGTACCGGCGACATCATCGCTAAAACCATCAACCAACTCGACGATGCTGTCGCGGGTAATCAGTCGCTTGAAGAAATCGCCGATATGCTCAAGATTCATCTAACCCGTTATGCGGCGCTGGATGCCTCCGGGTTGGACCCGAACGGAGCCTCGCCTAAAGACCCCATTCCGGCGAAAAGCATCACCCTTCCTTCGGCTCTGTCGCTGAATGCTGGCGAAACCGGACAGGTTTTGGATGACGGAAACGGCACCTACTATGTCGTTCGCGTCGATCAAATAACCCCAAGTCAGGTCAGGCCCTTTGCCGAAATTAAGACGAAGGTAGCCACGGCTTGGACCGACGAGCAGTATTATGAAAAAGCGGCAGCCGAGGCCGAAACCATGGCCAAATCGTTACGCGAAGGAAAATCTGCGACAAGCTTTGCCTCACACCCAGGCGTGACCATTAAGCTCTCCGCCCCCATGTCGATCCTTGGCGAACCCGATAAAAACTTGCCACCGGAAATTGTGCCGCAAGTTTACCACATGAAAAAAGGGGACGTCACCGTCGCCGCACGCGCGGGTAACCAATACATTGTACGACTTGCAGATATTGTTCCCGTCAACCCCAAAAAACCGGAATCGACACGCCTTAAAGTTGTGGACGATTTGAAGAAGAAAGTCCCTCAAAACCTCATGGAACAGTATGCAACCTACCTGCAAACCCATTTCCCCCAGACACTTGATCAGGAGCTTTTACTCTCCCTTAAGCGTCAAGGAAATTGACGCCCGGTAACAAGCTTTTAATGCCTTTTTGCTAAGCTTCTGTCATGCGGATTTTGTATTTTACCTTGG
>JBFWLD010000031.1:0-13004 GCA_050252315.1 Bdellovibrionales bacterium | reverse complement strand
GCCCGGTCTTTGAGCTGATCTGCCCCGGCAGCGCGTCGGTGTAGGTGCTTTTCAGCTTGGCAAGCGCGCGCCAGCCCAGAACTTTGGCAACGATTTCGTTGCCTTCTTCCGCCAGAGGTTCCAGTACCGCATGGCTGGTGGAAAAGGCGCCTGTTTTGCTTTTGCTGCCGCCTTTTAGTCCCATCTCGGTGAACAGGACTTCGCCGAGCTGCTTGGGCGAGGCAACATTGAACGGGTGGCCTGCCAAGGCGTGAATGTCGGCCTCCAAAATCTGAAGCCTTTTTGCGAGTTCGCCGCTTTGGGTCTTGAGGATGTTCCGATCGACCAGCACGCCTTCGCGCTCCATGGCGGCGACAACCGGGACCAAGGGTCTTTCCAATTTTTCATAGACGGAGACAAGATGCTCAGCAACGAGGGTTGGCTTGAGCAGCAGCCACAAGCGAAGCGCGTAATCCGCGTCCTCTGCCGCATAATCAAGCGCCTTGTCCAAGGGGACGCGATCAAAGGTGATGCGGGCTTTCCCGGTGCCGGTGACTTCGTCAAAGGAGATCATTTTATGCTGGAAATGGCGCATGGCCAGTTCGTCTAGGCCGTGGCCGTGCAGACCTGCGCCCAGCACATAGGACATCAACATGGTGTCGTCATAGGTGACGATTTTTAGGTTATGCTGTTCTAAAACTTGGAGGTCGAATTTGAGATTATGGGCGATTTTCAGGACGGAAGGATCAGCCAAAAGATCGCGGATTGCCTCGGCAAAGGCTTGGATCGGAATTTGCTTAGGCGCTTTGGGCGTTTCAAAGGTAAAGCCGCCCTCTTGCCGGGGCGCGGAGTCGGGATCCACATGGCCAAGCGGTATGTAACAGGCTTTTCCTTCTTGGAGGGCCAGCGATACGCCGATCAATGTTGCGGTCGATGCCAGAAGCGAGTCAGTTTCCGTGTCCAGTGCGACATAGCCTTGCTCTTTGGCGGCTGCGATCCATGGGGAAAGGGCGTCGAGTGATTGGATCAGCTCGTAGGTGCAGGAAGGCTCCGATTCCGACAGGGAAAGGCTGTTCGGCTGAACCGCAGATTCAGTTGAAAGTGGGGCTCCGGGTTTGGACAGACGCTTTAAAAGGGAGGCGAACCCTTGTTCTTGCAAAAAGGCGAAAAGTTCCGGCTTATGGTCGGGTTTGGCTCGGAGTTCTTCGATCGGCAACGGCAGAGGCGCGGCCTCGTCCAGCGTTACAAGCTTTTTGGAAATGCGGGCTAGTTCGGCATTTTGAATCAAGGCTTCGCGGCGTTTGGGTTGTTTGATTTCACCGGCACGTTCCAGCAAGGTTTCAAGATCGCCATATTCCGTAATCAACTGGGCGGCTGTTTTGACACCGATCCCCGGCACGCCCGGTACGTTGTCGGTGCTGTCCCCGGCCAAGGATTGGACATCGACGACTTTATTCGGCGAAACGCCGAATTTGGCCATGACTTCTTCTTCGCCGATCGGAATGTTTTTCATCGGATCGAAAAGCTCGACATAGGGGCGGATCAATTGCATCAAGTCTTTGTCCGCTGAAACGATCCGGACCGGCTGTTTTTGGGCGGCGGCTTTGGCCGCATAGGCGGCGATCAGATCATCCGCTTCAAAGTTGGGCGCTTCAAGCGCCGGGACGCCAAAGGCTCGGGTGGCTTCGCGGATCAATGGAAATTGGGGGATAAGCTCTGGCGGTGGCGGTGGTCTATGTGCCTTGTAGTCAGGGTAAATGTCATTTCGAAACGTTTTTCTTGCGGCGTCAAAAATCACCGCAATATGTTCGGCGTTTAAATCCAGCAGGAGTTTTTGCATCATGTTGCAAAATCCATACACCGCATTCACGGGCGTTCCGTCCGGTCGGGTCATGGGAGGTAAGGCGTGGAAGGCGCGAAAGATAAAGCCTGAGCCGTCAATGAGGTAAAGGGGGTTATCGGATTTTTTGGTCATGAAACTCTTTCGTTCGAAGGCGTTTTGAGAGTATATAACATGGGTGATCTTTCTTACAGGTGCTTTATGTCCGAAACGCTCGTCAGCGCCAGCCTTCCTAAGAATGCCATAGAGATCCGTGGGTTGGTCAAGACTTATCCAGCTTCCGGACGTTATCCGGCTCATACGGCATTGGATGCCGTGGATTTAGTTGTGCCAAGAGGCAGCTTGTTTGGCCTTTTGGGGCCTAATGGGGCTGGCAAATCGACACTTATCAATATTCTGGGGCGGCTCGTCAATAAAACAGAAGGCGAGGTCTGGGTTTGGGATGCCGACTTGGATATGAATCCGCGCCGGGCCAGCAGCGCGATCGGCATTGTGCCTCAAGAGCTGAATATTGATACTTTTTTCACGCCGCGTGAGTTACTGGAGTTTCAATCTGGGCTATACGGCGTGCCGCGCAAAGAGCGGAAGACGGACCATTTACTGGAAATTGTCGGTCTTAGCGATGTTTCCGATGTATCCTGTCGTGCGCTTTCCGGCGGCATGCGTCGCCGTTTGATGGTGGCTAAAGCCATGGTTCATTCGCCGCCTATTTTGGTTTTGGATGAACCGACGGCTGGGGTGGATGTTGATTTGCGTCGGGTGCTTTGGGATCAAATTAACCGGTTGAATCGGGCTGGGGTAACGATCCTTTTGACCACCCATTACCTTGAGGAAGCTCAGGAGCTTTGCGACACGATTGCCATTTTGAACATGGGCCATTTCGTGGCCAATGATTCCAAGGAGAATTTGCTTAACCGGCTTGATAATAAGAGCTTTACGTTGACGGTAGATCGCGATTTGAACGACGTTCCTCCCAATTTGCGCCCGCACGGATGGGTGTTGGAGGGGAAGCGTAAGCTGAAACTCGCGACGCGGCCTACCAAAATGTCGTTGGGTCAGATGTTGTTGAGCGTGCAGGTCAATGGGTTGAACATTACCGATATTGTGACTGAAGAAACGGATTTAGAGGATGTCTTTTTGCAGATGACAAAAAGTGCATGACGGAAAAGCCGTTCTTTTTTTCCACCAAGCGGCTTTGGATACGACCTTTTCGCGAGGAAGATTGTGCTCGTGAAGTTGAGCTTTTGAACGATCCTGATGTCAATGCCGCCCTTATTTCCGTGCCGTTTCCTTTTACCTATGCCGATGCGATGGATTTTTTTCGCAAGATGGTAACGACCTATGCGGCGGGACGGCCTGAGTTTTTCGTTTTGGCCGAAAGCCAGACGGATGAAATGATCGGCGCGATCGGATTGCATAATGAACACACACTGGATCGGCGTCCTTTTGTTGCCGAGGTCGGGTATTGGCTGGGCAAGCCCTATTGGGGGCAAGGCTATTTACAGGAAGCGCTGCCGGTGGTTTTGGCCTTTGGGTTTCAAACATTGAATTTAAAAAAGATTGTCGCGACAACGAATACGGATAACCAACGTTCTCAAAAACTGCTTAAAAAGATGGGGTTCCGCTATTTAGGAACGGCCAAGCCGCTTAAAGAAGAGGAAGGCGCAACGCCCATGGTTACCAGTTGGGAAATGACGCGGCAGGAATTTGAGGATCTAACAAAATGAAGCTTCCTTTTTTATTTGTCACAGCCATCGCGCTGATGGATGCGGACCGACGTGTTTTGTTGGCGCAAAGACCGGAGGGCAAGTCGATGGCCGGGCTGTGGGAGTTTCCGGGAGGGAAGGTGGACTCAGGGGAGACTCCCGAAGACGCGTTGGTGCGTGAAATCAAGGAAGAGCTTAATGTGGATATTCGCGCCGAAGATTTGTTGCCGTTGACGTTTGCTTCGCATGCCTATGAGGCCTTTCATTTATTTATGCCGCTTTTTTTGTGTCGGACGTGGCGCGGTGATCTTTGCCCTATGGAGGGGCAAAAGATAGAATGGGTTTTTCCCGCAGACTTTAATGGTTATGCCATGCCTGCTGCGGATGTGCCGTTGGCGGCTTTTTTACGAAAGTTTTGCCTTTGAAATGGCGCAGGTCATGCGTACGAGGCGGGCCATGAATTTTACATCGTGAACACGCAGGATCGAAGCGCCACGCAACGTGCCGATGGCAATAGCGGCGGCTGTGCCTTCAAGGCGTTCGTCCGGCGGCGTGTCCAACACGCGACCGATGAAACTTTTTCGTGATGGGCCAAGCAACACTGGAATCCCTATCGGTTGGAACAAATCCAACTGATTGATAAGCGCGAGGTTGAGGTCTAACGATTTGCCGAACCCGATGCCGGGGTCAAGGATAAGGTGATCTTTGGCAACGCCTTGCTGTATGGCGATGGCCGCCATAGACTCAAGTTCCTTGAGAATGTCTTGGGGCGTTTTGGCTTGTTCATCCGCCAGATATTCGCCGCCGACAATTTGCTTTTGACGGGTTGCCTGTGGCTTGGCGTCATTGTGCATCAAGACAAGGTAAAGCCCTTCTTGGGCCGCGAGTTCGCTCATGGCAGGGTCTTGGTCTTTGCCTGAAATGTCGTTTAGGATGATCGCTCCGGCCTTAGCGGCTTCGCGGGCGACTTCCGCTTTCATCGTGTCGATGCTTAGCGGGATGTCCGGGCGTGCTTGATGAAGGGCTTGAATGACCGGTCGTACGCGGCGGATTTCTTCTTCGATAGAAACCGGAACCGCATCCGGTCGGGTGCTTTCACCGCCAATGTCCAGAATGGAGGCTCCATCTGCAATCATTTGCAAGCCCTGATTCACGGCGCTTTGCACATAATTCTCGGAAAGTAACAGGCCGTCTCCGGAAAAAGAATCCGGTGTGATATTAACGATGCCCATAAGGAGTGGAAGGCCGTTCGAAAAATCGAGCGCTAAGGACGGCATTAGAGCCCTTCCTCCAGCATGCTTGTCGTGTCGCCTTCCGGGAGTTCTTGAAGAAGCTGCGCTACGGACTTGTTCAAAACCGGATGAACCCATTCCGGGGCAATATCGTTAAGCGGCTTGAGGACGAAAATTCTTTCTGCCATTAGGGAATGCGGTACGGAGAGTTCCGTCGTATGCAACGCCAGCTTATCGTAAAAGATAATATCAATATCAATAACGCGTGGACCGTAGCGAAAGGTCGGTCGGCGTCCCAATTCGATCTCCAGATCCTTAACCGTATAAAGCAGACCCATCGGGTCCAAGGCCGTTTTGCCGCGCACGGCGGCGTTTAAAAATAAGGGTTGGTCCGTGACATAGGCCGGATGCGTCTCATAAATGCGAGATTTATTCGTTAGCGTAACATATGGCTCCAAAGCTTCGCAGGTGGCGCGTAAGACGCCCAATCTATCTTTGAGATTGGAGCCGAGGGCTAAGCAGACGTCATGCGTTTTTTCTGTTGTATTTGTCATGGCGCGCATGATGGCGCGGTTTTGCCTATTTAGCAAATTAAAATGGCATAACAACGTCTAGAAGCTGGGTGCCGTAGCGCGGTTGTTGAATATCCTGCAATTGGCCGCGTCCGCCGTAAGAAATACGGGCTTCGGCAATCTGATCGTACTCAACCGTGTTTTCGGCGCTAATATCCTCGGGGCGGATGACGCCGGTTACCAGAAGTTCTCGCAGGTCGTAATTAACGTTAATTTGTTGTCTTCCGGCTAACACAAGATTGCCGTTCGGTAAAATCTGTGTGATGGTCGCCGCAACGCGTAGGTTGATTTTTTCTGAACGATCCACGGTGCCTTTGCCATTATTAGTCGTACTGCTTCCTGCATTAACCAAAGAATCTCCGCTGACGCCTTCCGGCAGGACTTTGGTCAATTGTGTTTCAATGCCGAACAAGTTGGTTATGTCGGCGGCTTCGCTGTTGGTCCGCGATCTTTTGGTTTCATTGGAGATTTCTGCTTTTTCATCCAGACTGATGATGACGGTCAGAATATCACCGACGCGGCTGGCGCGTTGATCCCGGAAGAAGGCTCTTGAGCCTGTCCGCCACAGAGAATTGGGTTTGCGTTCTCCAAGCTCTGGCGCGGGCATGGGCATACGCACTGGTGCGGTGCTGGGAATTGTTGAGGGGTCTTGAACGGCGGCTAGTTTGGGGGCGTCGCCGAGTTCATTGATCCGTGTCAAGGCATTGCATCCCGAAAGGCTCAGCATGGCGATGCTTAAAAAGGCTATATAGCGGGAGGTCTGTGTCTTCATTTTTTCTCCGTCTCTGCGCTCAGCCTGCTGCCATTCTCAAAAAAGGGCCAATGCGAACCACCCCGGTCGCCTCAACCGTGCCTTCAACAACACGATTGCTTTGTACGTTTAAGATACGGACAACATCACCTTTTGTCCCGTCTTGCAAGGCCTTGCCTTGCGTGGTGATCAGCATGGTCGGCGTTTGAATTTTTATCATGACCAGCGCGCCCCTTGTCACAAGACGCGGCGGGATCACGTCATGGGCCCGTAAGACGTCGCCTTCCTGTTCGTCGCGGCGCAGCTCTTGTCCGATGATTTCCACTTCATCGGTCAAGACGTCATTGCCGATTTGATCTTCATTTAAGGTAATATAGGTAATATCGCTTGGTGTGACCGTTGTTCCTGCGGACAGCCTGCGGATTAAGACGGGCACGGATTTTTTGATAACGACGCGACCGGTAATGGGCTGGTTGATGGGGCGTTCATCCGTTCTGGCAACCAATTCCGAACGAAAGCGATGGCTGGTTTCATCATAGGAAAAATTCATAAGCGAAAAATCCGGCTCCAGCGTGGCGGGCAAATAGATTTGCAGATTACGGTTGTCGAAAACAAGTTCAACGCTTTCTTTTTCGTCTTTCAATGTGGGTTTAATTTTTTCCATGACCTTGGTTTCGATCATCTCCATCGTGATTTGAGTCGAGGCTCGAATGATTAAGGTTTTGTCCGTCATGCTTTGCGGTTTCCAGTCGAGCCGATAGCGTTGAGCCAGGTTGGACAGGACGTGCACGTCATAGGTGACACTTTTACCGGGTAGCGGGGCAATCGCGATATCGCGGTCCAACCCTTCCGGCAAATGGTCGAAGACATCGGCAAGGCGTATGGCCTGTCGGTCGATTTCCGTGCGAACGCGTAACGTGACAGGATCGGCGGCCAAAGCTTGCCCGGCAAAACAGAGGAATGCGGTAAGAAGGAGAAAGAGTCTCATTTCACGCTTACCTTAGTTGACTGATGGTTGTGAGCATGTCGTCCGCCGTTTGAAGAACGCGTGAGTTCATTTCATAGGCGCGTTGGGCGGTAATTAGATTGGTGATTTCGGAGACGACATTGACATTGGAACTTTCAAGAGAGCCTTGGACCAGACTGCCGACCCCTGTGGATTGCGGATTGGCCACGGTTGCCGTTCCCGAAGCTTCTGTTTCGCGCAGCAGGTTATCGCCAAGGGATTCAAGCCCGGTCGGGTTGATAAAAGTGGCAAGCTGAAGCTGCCCTAGATTGCGGGCCTCTGTTTCCCCGTCGATGGTAGCGGTTACCAACCCTGAGGAACTGATAGAAACGGACAAAGCATCGTCTGGAACCGTGATGCTTGGAATAATCGGATAGCCATCCACATTGACGAGCTGTCCGGAATCGTCAAGCTGCAACGAGCCTGCACGGGAATAGGCTGTGGATCCGTCCGGCATTTGAATTTGGAAATAGCCTCGACCGTTGATGGCCACATCATATTCATTGTCGGTGACCGTTAGGCTGCCTTGCTCGTTGATGCGATAGGTAGCCACAGGTTTAACCCCCAAACCGACCTGAAGGCCAGAGGGTAGAATGGTGCCGTTGTCAGAGGTCGGCGACCCCACACGCCGTAGATTTTCATAGAGCATGTCCTGAAATTCCGCGCGCGACCGTTTGAACCCGGTTGTTGAAATGTTGGCGATGTTATTCGAGATAACTTCCACGTTCAATTGTTGGGCCTGCATGCCTGTGGCGCCGATGCTAAGTGCTCTCATAGTTTTTTCTTCTCCGATTAGGCGGCGGTGGATTTGCCAAGACGTTCGATGGCGGTTGTTTGCCTTTGGTTTTCAAGTTCCAAAAGACGAACGACCTGTTGATAGGTTCGGGAAACATCAATCATGCGCGTCATTTCCGTAACGGATTGGACGTTCGATTGTTCGATGGCGCCTTGAACGATTTTGCTTTCGGTTTCGATTTCCGGGGATTCGTTGGAGGCGTAAAGATTATTCCCGATCGGTGAAAGCGCCTGTTCATTTGCAAATTTGACCAAGGTTAGTTTCCCAACCTGAATGGTTGTTGCGTTGGCCCCTGTTTTAGCGGAAATGGTTCCGTCGGTTGCGATGACGATTTCTTCGGCGTCGGAGGGTAGGGAAATCGGCTGTTGCCCATCGCCCAGAACTTGATTTCCGGCGGCGGTGACGATTTCGCCTTCGCTATTGAGTTGAAGGGCTCCGGTGCGCGTATAGCGGATGCCGTTGGGCGTTTGAACCGCCAGATAGCCGCTGCCTTGAATGGCGACGTCAAGCGGATTGCCGGTCATCAGCGTCGGGCCCTGAGCACTGTCCCGATAGGTGCCGTGCTCGATCCCGAATTGATAGGTCGCTGTGGGCTCCGGTCGGACAAGGTAGGTGTCGAAGGCTACGCTTTCTCTCTTATACCCCGTCGTATTGACATTCGCGATGTTGTTCGCGGTGATGTCCATCGCGCGCATCAGCGAGTCCTGATATGAGGTGAGGATAAGTCCTGCTCCCTGCATAAATCGCTCCTTAGGTTGTGGGAAAAAGGCTGAGATGCCTCTCCCTTCCGGGCTTTTCCTTGCAGACTCCGTGCCAAACAATAAAGCGCATTAAAACACAAGGCATTGTAAGCTTCGTTGGCTATACGGAATGGTATGGTTCGCGCCCGCGGGACGGCAGAAACTGCCCTAGGTGTAGGAAAAGCTGACTGTGTCGTTCGAAAAAGCTAACGACTTGTTAACTAAAATTGTTTCAGCTAGAGCCATGCGCTTATGTTCTGGAATGGAGAGTCTTGGTGGCCAAGGACGATAAAGAGGATACGGAAGAGAAAGAACCTTCTTCTCAAGAGGCTTCAAAGGAATCTGAGGGAAAAGAAGGAGAAGGTCTTGATCCGCCTAAAAAAGGGTTGCCCAAAAAAATGATTATTATCATTGCGGCGGCGCTTATCCTGTTGGGCGGCGGCGGGGCTGGCTTGTATTTTTCAGGGGTTCTGGGCGGTGGGCATGCGGTTGATGAGACAACAGATGCGGCAGGCCATGGCGAGGAGGGGCATGAGGCTCCCAAAAAAATGGAACATGGCGATGTTCCGGCAGTTGAACAAGATGAAAATGTTGCGCCGACCTTTTATTCGTTGGGCGATATTCTGGTGAACCTCAGCGGGGACGGCAAACGCCCTAACTTTTTGAAAATTCGCGTCAGCCTTGAATTGGCGAGCGAAAAGGATGTCGCCGCGATTGAAGCCTTGAAGCCTAGAATTATTGATAATTTTCAAGTTTATCTCCGTGAATTGAGGATCGAGGACCTTCGGGGATCGGCGGGCCTTTACCGTTTGCGGGAGGAGCTTCTTTTGCGCGTGACCGAGGCGGTCCAGCCGATACGCGTGCGCGATGTTCTTTTTCAGGAGATGCTGGTTCAATAATAAAAAGACAGGGTTTGTTTGACGACACGCCCTAGGTGTGAGTAAAATCCGCCGGACTTCATTTTTTACCTTCCATAGACTTCATCTCATGGCCGACGAAGAAGAGCAAACACCCGCCGAAGAAATGTCCGAAGAGGAGCGCCAAGCTGCCGAATGGGCGGCTATGGCCGAAGGCGGCGATTCCGGGGAAGGCGGCGCGACACGCGTTTTAAGTCAAAACGAAATTGATTCCCTGCTTGGGTTCGGCGGCGCGGCGCAACCTCAGGAAAATTCCGGCATCATGGCGCTGATCAACAGCGCCCTTGTCAATTACGAACGCTTGCCGATGTTGGAGGTCGTTTTCGACCGCCTCGTTCGCATGATGTCAACCAGCTTGCGTAATTTTACGTCGGATAATGTCGAGGTCAGTCTGGATCAGATTACTTCGGTCCGGTTCGGGGATTATTTGAACTCCATTCCTCTTCCGGCCATGCTTGCCGTGTTTAAGGCCGAGGAATGGGACAATTCGGCGCTGATGACGATTGATAGCGCCATGATTTATTCGATTGTCGATGTGTTGCTCGGCGGTCGGCGCGGAACGGCGGCTATGCGTATCGAGGGGCGTCCTTACACGACAATCGAACGCAATCTTGTTGAACGGCTGGTTCGGGTTATTCTGGCGGATGTGTCTGGCGCGTTCGATCCTCTTTCCCCGGTGACGTTCCGTTTCGACCGACTGGAAACGAATCCTCGTTTTGCTACGATTGCTCGGCCTGCCAACGCCGCTGTTTTGGCAAAGCTGCGTATTGATATGGAGGATCGCGGCGGGCGTATCGAAATCCTTATCCCTTATGCGACGTTGGAGCCTGTGCGTGAATTACTGCTCCAGATGTTTATGGGGGAAAAATTTGGCCGAGACTCGATTTGGGAAACCCATTTGGGGAACGAGCTTTTGATGACTAATATGCATATGGATGCCGTACTTGATGAAGTTTCCCTTTCTTTAGGCGATGTGATGAATTGGAAAGTCGGCTCAAGAATTATGCTGAATGTTAAGCCGGATGATCTCGTGGCCTTGCGCGCGGGCGAGGTGACCTTGTTTAAGGGTCGGATGGGCTCTCTTAACGACAATATCGCGGTTCGTGTGGATGAAGTGATTATTCAAGACCTCGCTAAGCAGGAATAAGAAGATGAACCTTATCAATATACTTTTTGATGCTACGTTAATTGTGCTTTTGCTGATGGGGATTCGCTATGCCATGCGGCTTTCCCGTCAATTGGCGGATATGCGCCAAGGCCGAATGGAGATGGAGCGGTTTATTGGGCAGTTTAACGCTACGGTCAGCCGGGCCGAGGCCGGGGTTTTGGGGCTGAAGACGGCGGCTCGGTCTTGCGGCGATGATCTGGAAAAATTGATTGAAAAAGGCCAATTGTTGCGGGACGAACTGCATTTTTTGACGGAAAGCGCCGACGTTATCGCTACGCGTATTTCCCAAACGGCGACGCAGGTGTCCCGCTCCGTCGAGGCGGCAAAGCCTGAGCCTGTCGTGCCGAAAGCCGCGCCTTTGAAAGCGGCCCCAAAATCGACCAAGCCGTTGGTTCAGGAAATGAAGAATGTTTTTGCGTCCTCTTCCAAAGCGCCGTCCAGCGCCGAGCAGGAACTTTTGCGCGCCTTAGAGAAGTTAGGATAAGGGAAAGCGTATGATTAAACCGCGGATTTATCTTGGCTTTATGGTTTTTCTGGGCGTGCTGGTCGTTGGACTTCGCGCCGGGGATATTTGGCAGGCGGTTTCAAGTGGGCAGAAATTTGCGCCGGTGCAATTGGTGCAGGCGCAAGAGCATGCCGCTACGCCGGAGAAAAGTACGGCGGCGGTTGCCTCTTCGGCAGCGGCTCCAACAAATCCTAAGGTTGAACCCCCCGATGCGAAAGGCTCGCCGGAAAGTGATCTTTATAAGCAATTGGTCGGTCGCCGCGATCAACTCGACCAACGCGCCAAGCAATTGGACGAGCGTGAAGCCTTTGTCTCCATTGCTGAAAAGCGGGTGGATCAAAAGATCAAGGAAATGGAAGTTATGCGCAAACAGCTCGAAAGCCTGTTGGGACAGGCTGACGCGGCGCAGCAGGCCCAGATCGAGAATTTGGTTAAGATTTATGAACTTATGAAGCCTAAGGAAGCGGCTCAGATTTTTGAAACTTTGGAATTACCGGTTTTGCTCGGGGTCGTTCAAAGGATGAAACCCGCGCGGACCTCGGCCATCATGGCGCAAATGAACCCCGAAAAAGCCAAAGAAATTACGGTAGCGCTTACCCGGCGGGACCAGTTGCCGCAGGTGAAATGATTTTTACAGTGTATATAAGCCGATAAGCGCCACCATTCCGACGACGATGCGGTACCAAGCAAACGACGCGAAGCCGTGGCGTCCGACAAAATCGACAAAAGTTTTGACGACGATCAGGGCGGAGAAAAAGGCCATAACAAACCCAATCGCTATAGTGGTCCCATCGTCGGCGCTTAGGTGGTCGATGTTTTTGTAAAGATCATAGACTGTGGCGGCGGCCATGGTTGGAATGGCAAGAAAAAAGGAAAATTCAGCGGCCATTTTGCGCTCAACCTTGAGCAATAAGGATCCCATGATGGTGGCTCCGGATCGTGAAACACCGGGGATCATGGCAAGGCATTGGGCTAAACCAATATAAAGTGCCGTTTTAAGCGGCATTTTTTCAATTTCATAATAGCGGGGTGTTGGGGCCTTTTTCTCGATCCAAAGGATCGCAAAGCCGCCCACGATAAGAGATACGGCGACGACGTAAGGGTTAAACAGGACGGCTTTGATAAAACCATGCGCGAAAAAGCCGATGACCATGGCCGGTAAAAAAGCCAATAAAACGGCATAGACGAAACGGCGGGCTTGGGCGCTGGTCGGAAGGCCTATGGCGACCTTCCACAGCCGTTCGAAATAGACGGCTACGACGGCGAGGATGGCACCAAATTGAATAACGATTTCAAAGACATTTCCTTGCGGGCCGGTAAAGCCGAGGATTTTGTCCATCAGCAAAAGATGTCCCGTCGAGGATACCGGTAGAAATTCGGTGATTCCTTCTACCAGACCCATGATTACGGCGTTTATCCATGTTTCAATCATTCCACTTGCTCCGACTTGCTTTTAAGCAAACGGAGGGATCAATAAAACATATATGGCGTATTTGCAAATGTAGTTACGGCGAGCAGACGCAAAAGGCGGTTGATCCACTGGCGGGCGGGGCCCATTCGCCAATCGTGCCGCCAGAATAGCCATAGGTCGTTCGGCAAAAGCGATTGCAAGCCGACATGCATGACATCAAATTTGTTGACGATGCGTAACCTGCCGCCATATTACAATCAGGATGCATAGAGTTCATGACGGCGGCGCTGACACTATAGGCATTGCTTTGGGACACACTCTTGATTTTTCCGGCAACGGCAAGCGCTGTGTCGCTGTCCGGCGTGGTGAGAACGCCAAGGC
>JBFWLD010000030.1:0-13126 GCA_050252315.1 Bdellovibrionales bacterium | reverse complement strand
ATGGGCGCGGCTTCATTTGGATAAAACAGCGTTGGAGGTTGAACGTGGGCGTGCGGATGAAGCCGCCTATCAAAAGGATCGGGCAGAGTTGGCCTCGGCCATTGAAGAGGAAACGGCGGGCCGGACCTATCGGACTCCGCGTCTCGGTATCGAGGGGTGTTGTGGGCGTGGCTGCAACGGGTGTTTGCATTTCTGGCATGATGATCGTTATGCCAAGGCGCGGGAGTTGCTCCGGCACAAAAAGCAAGGGCAGCTTTTGGATAGAGCAGATCGTGATTAGTTTGGCGTCCTTAGACGACAAACTAAGCGCGTGAATCTGCTCGGCAGCAATAGAGCAGATCGTGATTAGGTTGGCGTCTAAGGACGTCAACCTTTTCGGTAAAGGCTCTAGAAACAGCGATTAGGCGGTTGGATCAAGGTTATACTCCTTGATTGGATATAAAGCTTACAATCTGGACCCCGTTTTACAACGGGATGACGTTGGGTGGATGCCGAAAAGGATAAGACTCAAAACCCGGCGTTTGAAGTGGAAGGTGGCTACAAAAATATAGTCAAGTGAAAGAAGGATGAGATTTTGAAGGAGAGATGAGACGACAGGGTTCCTGAAAGAGGAAGTGGTTTGTAGGGGGAGATGAAAAGGTAACCCCACCCCGAAAACGACAAGCGTTTTCGACCCGCCCGCAAGGGGCGGGTGGTTGGGCTTGGGACGTGGGGTTGAGGTTTGGGAAATAGTTGGCGAAGGGATGGGCTTAGGGGGTTAGGTTTGAGACGTGGGGCTCAGGTTTAGGAAATACTCGGCGGGAGGGGCGGGCTTGGGACGTAGGGCTCAGGTTTGGGAGATAGTTGGCGAGGGGTTAGGCAAAAGGCTTTAGAGCAGATCGTGATTAGGCTGGCGTCCCTAGACGACAACCTAAACGCGTGAATCTGATCGGCAGCAATGAGTTAGAGCCTTTTCCGGTAATAGAAAGGGCGCCAACCTTTTCGGAAAAGGCTCTAAATCCCAGCTTTTGAAATGCGAAGGCTTTACGACTTATTCTTCTTCGACCCAATTGGCGTATTGCTCGTCTTCGGCGGCGGCTTTCGTGGCTTCGGAATCCGACGGCATGGTTTCCAAAATCGGGCGCGTATCTAAAAGTCCGGCGGCTTTTAAATCTTCGATGCCCGGCAAGTCCTTTAAGGAGGTCAAATTAAAGTGGCTTAGAAACTCGGGCGTTGTTTTCCATGTCAAGGGACGCCCCGGCGTATCCCGCCTTTTACCCGGACGAATCCAGCCGACTTCCAAAAGAAGGTCGATCGTGCCTTTACTCGTTTCCACCCCACGGATGCTTTCAATCTCGGCACGCGTCACGGGTTGGTGATAGGAGATGATCGCCAAAACTTCGCTGGCGGCCTTGGGCAGTTTGCGGCGGGGTTGTTTGGTGATTTTCATCAAGGGTGCAAGCTCCGGCGCGGTGCGGAAGCTCCAGACGTCGCCGTTATTCACCAGAACGATCCCACGGCCCTGATAAAAGGTTTGAAGTTCCTCCAACAACGCGCCGACATCCGCGCTTTCCCCGAGATGCTGCTGCAACGCGTTGAAAGATACGGGCTCGTCATTCGCGAACAGGATCGCTTCCAACAATCGAAGTTCCGTTTTGGGTTCAGGCATATTCATGATCGGTCACTTTGCTTTTCTGAATCGTTTAGGTCGTCGCGCGAACGCAGGTAAATCGTTCCGAAATTCTGGCTTTGACGGAGTTCGACCTCCCCGGCTTTGACAAGCTCCAACACGGCGGCAAAGGTCGAGGCTATTGCAGAGCGGACTTGCAGCCCTTCATGCCCCTTCATATTTGGCAAATAGGCAAACAAGGTGTCCCAATTCGGCATCCCCCCCAGCATGCGGCGCATGCGGATCACGCTTTCTTCTAAACTGTAAAGCCGCATCGGCTTGATGTCGTAGCGCGGGGCCGGACGGCGGCGCTGGGGTGCGCCAAGCGCCGATAATAAGTCATACACCGGAAGGTAATAGACTGGTTTTTCCTCGACAGGGATCGGATCCGGATCGCCACGCAGAAAAAAGTCTGCGCCAAGTTGAGGCAACTCAAAAAGTTGGGCCGAGGCTTTTTTCATAGCCTCCAACCGTAAGAGCTGGAACTTCAACGCCTCGGCCATATCGACCGGATTGGGTTCGTCCTCCGGCAAATCGGGGAGCAAGAGCCGTGATTTCAGATAAGCCAGCCATGCTGCCATCACTAGATAATCCGCCGCAATTTCCAGTCGCAGATTTTGCGCGGAGTCGATGTAGCTCAGATATTGCTCGGCCAGCGCCAAGATCGAAATCGTCGAAAGATCGACCTTTTGTTCCCTCGCCAAATTAAGCAACAGGTCGATCGGCCCGTCAAACCCTTCAAGCGCGACCACAAGGTCGGCGGACGAAACCGGGCTGTCTTCGTTTTGCTGGTTGTTGGGAGCGTCGGTCATTGCAGCCGGGCTTATTTCTTTTTCTTAAACGCTGCGGCTAACTGGTGCATGACGCTGGCTTGGCGCTCGGACGATTTAGGAGGCGGAACGTGCGAGGAAGAACGTTTGTCACCTTTTCCACCGCCGAAAACAATCGCGTCGCCAAGCGTTTCTTTCTCTTTTTTAGAGCCCTTGGAGGTCTTTTCCAGCTTGGCTTCGATGATGTCCTTCAACTCGGCCTTGGTGAATCCGAGCAAAAGCGCCTGATCCCGGACCGCCCATGTCGTCAGAAGCTTGGCCGCATCCTTCCTGTCACCATTCGTGACTTTCAGGGCTTCGCGGATTTTTACGTTTACATAGGACTCGGTCATGGCTTTGGCTCCACAGATTCACTCCGAGACTGAGGCTATCGGATTAGGCCATGAAACTCAAACGGAAATAACGGTTAGGGCCGATCTAGAGCCTTTTCCGAAAAGGTTGGTGCCCTTTCTATTGCCGGAAAAGGCTCTACCTCATTCCTGCCGAGCAGATTCACGCGTTTAGGTCGTCGCCTAAGGACGCCAACCTAATCACGATCTTGCTCTAGAAACGGTCGCGCCAACCGTTCCGGCATGTGGCAGACTAAAAGATCCGGCAAGGGGGCCCCTAAACACCCGCATTTCACCGGCAAAAATCTTGAAAGGACTTTGATTATTTTACAAAAAGTTTCGGAATGGCACTGGAATAGGATATAGGCTCGGCCCCGCTCAAAACGGATCAGGCGCAAGGGATAGCGGAAATTCAGTTCCGTTCCTCTTCGATTGTAACGGAAAAGCGACCGGCGGCAGTTTGCCCAAAAATAGAGCTTGTCCTCGCCTTCAAGCGTGATCTCGTTCAAAATACGCGGCGATGGGCGTTTTTTCTTGTCCCGACGACAGACCGTACACGCACAAGGGGCGACAGAAGTGCCCTTTTCTTTCAAGGCTCGGATTTCACTCAATCGGGCTTGTCCGCTCAATACATGGATACAATTTTCGGATATATGAGATTCGCTGCATTTCGACATAGCGACACGTTCCTAAAATCAAAAATAAGCATTCGTAATAACCACGCTATTATGCACGTTTTCCGACGAAAGTGGCAGAAAATTGTTGGTGGCCCGCTCAAAATTAACCATGAAAGAAATTAGGTCAGGCTGGCAAGCTGTTGTAAGGTCTTTTTGACCCCTTCTAAACGGCTTGGCACCGAATCCCATGCCCGCATCAGCACCAGTTTTTGATCCGGGCGGACTTTAACCGTTCCGGCCTGCTGCGCAATCCAACCGATTAACAAGTCGGGCCGCGCGAACTGGTCGTTATGAAAGCCGATGACTGCGCCTTTGGGGCCAGCGTCCAATTTGGCGACATTAGCTTTACGGCAGAGCTGTTTAATCTCGACCGTTTGAAGCAGATTTTCAACTTCTTGCGGCAGCGGACCGAAGCGATCCACCATTTCGGCGGCGATGGACTCGATTTCCTCGGTTCCCGCACCGTCCGCAAGACGGCGATACAGGCCGAGGCGTACATTCAGGTCTGTGACATAGGTTTCAGGGATCAAGACCGACAGACCAATATTGATTTGCGGGGTCCAATGATCGGCCAGCGCCGGTTGCGCAGCCCCGTCGGCGGAAAGGCCCGCTTTGGCGGCGGCAACTGCGTCTTCGAGCATTTGCTGATACAGCTCAATCCCGACTTCGCGGATATGGCCGGATTGTTCTTCGCCCAGCAGGTTGCCGGTGCCGCGAATATCCATATCGTGGCTGGCAAGCTGGAAGCCTGCGCCGAGTTGGTCGAGCGTGGAAATGACTTCGAGCCGTTGCTGCGCCGTCGAGGAAAGCGGCACACGCGGGTTATAGGTGAAATAGGCATAGCCGCGCTGTTTGCTGCGCCCTACCCGTCCGCGCATCTGATATAACTGGGCAAGGCCGAACATATCCGCGCGGTGCAAGACGATCGTATTGGCATTGGGAATATCGAGGCCGGATTCGATGATGTTCGTCGCCAAAAGAAGGTCGAACTTTTTCGCGTCAAACGCGGTCATGATGTCGTCAAGCTCGGTCGCCGACATGCGGCCATGCGCGGACACTAATTTCAATTCGGGCACAAGCTCACGCAGTTCTTCGGCGACTGAGGCTAAATCGTCGATGCGCGGGCAGACATAGAAACTTTGGCCGCCACGGTAATGCTCGCGCATCAAAGCCTCGCGGATCACGATAGGATCGTACGGCAAGACATAGGTGCTGACCGCAAGACGGTCGATCGGGGGCGTGGTAATCAGGCTGAGTTCACGAACGCCCGTCAACGCCAATTGTAGGGTGCGCGGGATAGGCGTTGCGGTCAGAGTCAGCACATGAACATCCGCGCGGAGCTGTTTGAGCTGCTCCTTTTGCTTGACGCCGAAATGCTGTTCCTCGTCGATGATGACAAGGCCGAGGCGCTGGAACTTAATGTCCTTGGACAGCAAGGCATGGGTGCCGATCACAATATCCACGCCGCCTTCTTCCAGATGCTTTTTGGTTTCCTTGGCTTCCTTGGACGTGACCATGCGCGAAAGCTGGGCAATACGGATCGGAAAGCCTGTAAAACGCTGGACGAAATTTTGGTAATGCTGGCGGGCGAGCAAGGTTGTCGGCGCGACCACGGCGACCTGAAAACCAGCCTGCGCCGCAGCAAAGGCCGCCCGAAGCGCGACTTCGGTTTTTCCGAAACCCACATCGCCGCAGACCAGACGGTCCATGGGTTTGCCGCTGCTAAGATCGGCGAGCACGGCTTCGATGGATTGCTCCTGATCGTCCGTTTCATTATAGGGGAAGCGGGCTGCAAATTCCTGATAGCTGCCGTCATGAATGTCAATCACTTCGGCCTGTTTCAATTGACGTTCGGCGGCGATTTTTAGAAGACCGTCGGCAATATCCAGCAAGCGTTTTTTGACTCGCGCCTTGCGGGCTTGCCACGCGACGCCGCCCAGCTTGTCAAGCACCGCGCCGGACTCCGCCGAAGCGTACCGGGACAGCACATCCAGATTTTCAACCGGGACGAAAAGCTTGTCCCCGCCGTCATAGATCAGGCGAATGCAATCATGGGCCGTGCCGAGCGCGTTGATGGTTTCGAGGCCTTCATAGCGCCCGATGCCGTGCTCCGTATGCACCACGAAATCGCCAACATTCAGGCTGCCCAGCTCTAGCTGGAATTGCGACGAAGCTTTGCGCTTTTTGCTTTGGCGGATCAGCCGGTCGCCGAGGATGTCCTGTTCCGTGATGACCGCAAGATCGGGGCCGACAAAGCCGTTTTCAAGGCCGAGAACCACAAGGGACAGCAGTTTGATGTCGCGCTTGCGCACGTCCTCCCACAAGGACACGCCGGTTTGCACGTCCAGCTCGTGCGCGCGCAACAGCCCAGCCATGCGATCCGCCGAGCCTTGGGAATAACAGGCGATCATGACGCGCTTGCCGACCGACTGGTTTTGCGCGGCATAGGCTTTGACCGTATCGTACAAATCTATATCCGTACGGGCGCGGGCGTCGGCGAAATCACGCCCGCGAATACCGCCTGCATCGCACGCGGACTCCCCTTCCGGAAAGGGCGAGAGCTGACCGACCGGTCTTTCCTGTAACTGGGCGGTGATCTCTTCGGGCGCGAAATAGGCGCGTTCCACCGGCACGGGTTTATAGGCCACGACATTTTTGTCTTTGCCTTTGCGCGTGGCCGCATACAGGCTTTGACGCGCCTGATAGAAATCCACGATTTGCTGATAACGCGCGGCAATCGCTTCGTCGGCTTGAGGGTCCAGCGTCACCGGAGCGTGGGGGAGATACTCCAGCAAGCTGACTAAACGCGGGTAAAAGAGTGGCAGCCAATGTTCGGTGCCGGGGAATTTTTGGGCAGCGGAGACGGCTTCGTACAGCGGGTCGGAGTCCGTTGTCGCGCCGAAAAGCTCGCGATAGCCTGTGCGGAAGGAGGAAATGCTTTGCTCGTCCAACAAAACCTCGGAAGTCGGTTGCAGCGACAGGCGATCAATCGGCCCGGTCGAGGTTTGGGACAAGGGATCGAAACTGCGCAGGCTTTCGACTTCATCGCCGAAGAAATCCAGCCGCACCGGCGCGTCATAGCCCGTTGGAAAAAGGTCCACGATCCCGCCGCGCACGGCATATTCACCGACTTCGCGCACGGTTCCCGCCATGTGATAACCGCGAGCCGACAGAATGCGCGTCAGCTTTTCAATCTGGATTTCATCGCCCACCGCAAGGGATACGCCCGTATCCTTCACGCATTCCGGCGGGATGATTTTTTGCGTGATCGCGTTGACGGTCGTTAAAAGGAGTCGCGACTTTTTGCTCGGCGACGTCAGCGCCGCCAAGGTCGTCATGCGCTGCGCGGAAATATCCGCATGCGGCGATATACGGTCATAGGGCAGACAATCCCATGCCGGAAAGGGCAAAACTTCAAGATGTGGGGCGAAGAAACTTAACGCCTCGGCCAGCAGCGCGGCGCGTAAATCGTCAAGCGCTATGTGGACTAAGGGGGCCTCCTTACTGCGCAAGGCAAGCTCCGCCAACACACGCGCATCATGCCCGGCAGGCGCGCCGCCAATGCGCGTCCGGTGTGGGGTTTCTAACTCAAACTGCGAAATAAACATGAAAAAACCTGTCCTTTACCGCCGCGCACTATAGCGGGAGATCGGACAGGTTTCATCAAGTTTCATCAAAATTGCGTTTGGCCTGTTATCTTTTGTCTAACGAGGCCACATAAACACGGGCGCAGTTAAACCGGCGTCTATCGTCATGAGGCTTCGTGGCCTCGCCAACGAGTTCATCCACGGTGATGACTTTATCCTCAGGCTGTCCATTGATCGCCTTGGTAAGAAGAGCATTAAACACGCCAGTAACTGTCCTGCCCGCCCTCGTAAACTCGTTTATTCTCGGATAGTTCGTAGCATGTGGCCCCAAAGGAATCCGAAGGGTGCCATGCCTCAAATAGTCCTTGGCAAAAGCAACGGTCAGAGGACAAAAAGAAAACTCATGACTATGCATCTCACGGGCAACAGCGATGGGACCACAAATCAGGCGTGGCGTGAAAGGATCGCGCACAGACGGTTGTTGGACCGTACGCCCCCCAACTCTAACGATTTCTACATACGACAAAGGATAGTACGCATAAGTCAGCTCGTTGCCTAAAATGGCCATAGAATCCTGTGACGTATAGTATCTTACCTTCCCGTCTTCGTCCGCATCTTGATTTCCGCCTGTCGGTATAATGACGACCTGCATACTCCGAGGGATATCAGCCATTCATATATCTCCTTTTACCTACCGCTTGCAAAAATTGGACAGGGTTCATCAAGATTGTGTTATCTGCGATCCAAGGATGCGTAATAAACACGCACAGGATCCTCCCAGGGAGTTGTCGTCCGCGTACAACCTTCGACCAAATCCCGAACGGTAATGGGTTGATCATCAGGTTTGCCTTGAATGGTTTTAGCAAGGAGTACATTAAAAACTTTCTGCGCCCTCTCATCCGCCCGAGAAAGCTTCTCTGGGTCCGACGTGAGAAGCCCATATTCGCAGGTAGGAAGATAAAGAAAGCCTCTCGTCAAATATTCCTTCGCACTTTTGACAGTAAGGGGCTCGGCGTTAAAATCCCGCTGCTTCGTCATCAGAAACGTATAACGATGGGCCCGCGATATCACATCATCGACAGAAGCATTAATGATGTGAAGTACGATACTGTCATAATTTATATATCCATGATCATCCTGAGATCCGCCACCAGTACATTCGATAACGCCTGACGTGTTGCGAGCGACCGTAAGCTCATTACACAGCAACGCAAAGGCCTTGCTCGTATAGACATATTGGTCAGGCGGCTTATCGCATGGTTCTTGTTCCGCCTCAAACGGAATAATAACTGGCGCGAATATCATTATTCATTTCACCTTTCTTGCAAGGCCTTACCGCTCAAAAGATCGGACAGGGTTCAAAATTGTTCACTTACATACTAGTCCAACATCTTCTTATTTCATGCTAGGTAGGAGTCTATGGACCGTCTTTTTACTCGGCTGTGGCTTATAATGGACCACCTCTTGTCCATAAACTGGGTGTTGACGTTCTAAAATATTTTTTCCTAACAGCTCATGCATCCAGACAAAATTTGTGGACGAGAAGCCCTCTTTCTTGGCAATTTCAGCAAATACACGCACGGCATTTCTGAAACCGCTTAGACGTGGATCATCGGCTTCATACAGTATTGGCTTATCGCCATTACCCATCCCAATAACCCTTAAAGGCACAGGTAAAGTTGTAGAACCAACCAGTTCAGTCAAGTTGCTGAGCGTTGCTTCATGAACCCCCATATTTTTTTTACCAACCAAACGGGTCAGTTTAACTGCCTTTTTTCTTGAATCTGCAGGAACAAGAATATAATTATCTGCATTAAAACAGAGGAAAATTCTTTTTCCCTTCGCAACGTAGGCTACGCTTTTACGCGTCATATCCGGGAAGTAGGTATAAGTCGTCATAAGGGATCCTTTCCATTAAGCATCAAGAAATATTTCTTCTTACCTTTTAATTCCCACCATTTCAATCTGTTAACCAAACTATAGCTAGCGCCGAGGGGTTTGAGTTGATACAACCTTCCCATGCGTCCGTCTGTTCTTTTTCCGCTGTTTGCTTCGATAACCTCGCTCAAGGGCGTGGGGGCCAAGCTTGCGCCGCTTTATGAAAAGCTGTGCGGAGCGAAAATCGTGGATTTGCTTTGGCATTTACCCAGCGGCGTGATCGACCGGACCTACAGCCCTTCCCTGCGGTACGCCGACAAAGGGCGGGTCGCGACTTTGACCTTAACCATACTCGAACACATCCCCAATGAACGCGCCAGTAAGCCTTACCGGAGTATGGCCAGCGACGGCTCGGCGGAAATCACGCTGACCTATTTCACGGCTAAGGGCGATTACTTAAGCCGTCTCTATCCCGTGGGGCAACACATTGTGGTTAGTGGGAATCTCGAACGCTTTGGGCGGGGCTGGACCATGAGCCATCCGGATTATGCTCTGCCCGTCGAGCGGAGCGGCGAAATTCCGAAGTTCGAGCCGGTCTATCCGCTGACCGAAGGGCTCAGCCGCAAGATGGTACATAAAACCATTGGGCAAGCCTTGGCCATCGCGCCGGAGCTGCCCGAATGGAACGATGCGGCGTTGGTGCAACGGGAGGGGTGGGAGAGTTGGAAAACGGCTTTGCTCAGGGCGCACGATCCCTCGCAGGATAACAGCGTCGCCAGACAACGGCTGGCCTATGACGAGTTGCTGGCCGATCAGTTGGCTTTGGCAGTCATGCGTCGCCATCACCGCCAAGCCATGGGGCGGACTTTGGTTTGCAAAGGGAATATGGGGCGGCGGTTACAGGAAGCTTTGCCCTTTGCTTTGACCGACGGGCAACAAAAGGCTGTAGCTGAAATTATCGAGGACCTTGCTGCGCCGAAAAAGATGCTGCGCCTTTTGCAGGGTGATGTTGGGTCCGGCAAGACCATTGTGGCGCTGATGGCGATGCTGCATGCCGTCGAAGCCGGGGTTCAGGCTGCGATGATGGTGCCGACCGAAATCCTTGCCCGACAGCATTACGAAAAACTGCGGCCTTTAGTGGAAGGGCTGGGAGTCAAAATCGGCTTGCTCGTCGGAAAGACTCGTAGCAAGGAGCGCCGCGCTACGCTGGAGGCTTTGGCCGCAGGCGAACTGGATATGGTTGTCGGCACGCATGCGTTGTTTCAAGCGGATGTGGTTTTCGCCAATCTGGGCCTTGCCGTCATGGATGAGCAACACCGTTTCGGCGTGCAGCAACGCTTGCAGCTTTCCGAAAAAGGACGCGGCGTCGATATTCTGGTGATGACGGCTACGCCGATTCCGCGCACGCTGACCTTGACCGCTTTCGGCGATATGGATGTTTCGCGCCTCATGGAAAAACCGGCGGGGCGGCAGCCCATCGACACGCGCTTGATCGACATGGGGCGCTTGGACGACGTGATCGACGGCATTGCTCGGCAGATCGCCAAGGGTGCGCAAGCCTATTGGGTGTGTCCTTTGGTGGAGGAATCTGAAAATAGCGATCTTGCCGCCGCGACCCAGCGGGCGGATTTGCTGGCTCAACGATTGGGGGCGGATAACGTTGGGCTTGTTCACGGGCGCTTGTCGTCCGAGGCCAAAAACCGCGTCATGGAGGCTTTTGCCGCCGATGAGATTAAGGTGCTGGTCGCCACTACCGTGATTGAGGTTGGGGTGGATGTGCCAAAGGCCTCGCTTATGGTCGTTGAGCATTCCGAGCGGTTCGGGCTGGCCCAGCTTCACCAGCTTCGCGGGCGGATCGGGCGCGGGGAGACGAAATCTACCTGCCTGTTGCTGTATCAGGGGCCTTTGGGAGAGATCGCGACCGAACGCCTGAAAATGATGCGCGAGAGCGAGGATGGATTCCTCCTCGCCGAAAAGGACCTTGATCTGCGCGGCCCCGGCGAGGTTTTGGGCACCCGGCAAAGCGGCGTTCCCCTTTACCGGATCGCCGATCTTGCTCGCGACAGGGGGCTGCTCACCATGGCCTATGACGATGCGCGGCTGGTTCTGGCCAACGATCCGGATCTGGAGGGGGAACGGGGAAAAAGGCTTCGTATCCTTTTGTATTTGTTTGAAAAAGATGCTGCCGTCCGGCTGTTCCGGTCAGGGTGAGAACGTGAGAGCCATTAAAACATCAAACAGGAGAACTGTATCCATGGGTGATTTTGAAAACGTATTCCTTGAATCTTACGAACGGAATTACCTTGACGTTCTCCTGCGTGACCTCCTCACAAAACCCGAATTAAGCGATGAGGAAACAAAAATTCTTCTGTGTCACTTCAACAGAATGGTACCTCTTCGCAAGCGATTTAGAGAGGACACGTCTTTTGATAAACTCATCAAAGAAATCATACAAAACCCCAACAACCATCTTGAAGACAGGCTTCTTTTGGTTTTAACCCGAATGGATCAAATAGCATACCCGTACACCCAGAACGCCGTTGACAAAATTATGCCTGTTTCTCATCTCATCGGCGAGGAATTGGAAGCAAAGTGTCTAATCCTCCGTGAAAAGCACCTGAAAAGTGCTCGACCCGACATCAGGTATTATACCGCCTTTAATATGATGTTTGAAATGTCGCCTGAAACAAAGGCACATCTGTTCGCCGAAAATTTCTTTTTTGAACAGATCGAGGCCGTGCAGAATTTAACCGAACGTGGGAAATTGTACGAACGCTATGCCAGCCTATGCATCGAATATGGACCGGCAAATACCCCCCTTGAGGAGCGTTTGGTAAATCTGTGGAAAAAAACAGTGAATATGAACCCAGCCTATGATTATGTTGATCGGGCGATCTGCGCTTGGTTCTATCTCAGAAATGAGACGTATAATGAAACACGCCTCGGTTTGGCTTCTGCTCGAATGGCCCGTCAAAATGGCTTACCTGTTAAGGGAAATAACCTTATCCACAAGAGGCATGACGTAATTAATCCACTTTACTGTTTGGGCAGGCAACGCACGTCGGCGCAGCAACCACCCGGCCCACCGCCAACCAACATCATGGACGGCACAATTACCGAACAGGAAGTTGCAAAACTATGTGAAATCGCTACCCCGCTTCCCCCATCTAAAAGCAACAAGATGCCAACAAAAGCAAAAGGTTACTCAGATGGCGATGGGTGATTTTTTCTTATCACAGCCCAAACACTTAACATTGCCCTTGCCCCCCATCCCTGCTATACCTTATCACGTCAAGGCTACGCGTTGTTGCCTTGTTCTCAACAGGTTAGTGGATCGCCATGAATTTTCGGATGAGCCGTCGTCGCCGTATCTTCGAGGGTAAAGGCAAGGTTTTGTTTGAAGGGCCGGAGCCCGGTACGCTCGTGCAATATTTCAAAGACGACACCAGCGCCAAAAACAATACCAAAAACGGGACCGTCACCGGTAAGGGCGTTTTGAACAATCGTATCTCCGAGTTTTTGATGAGCAAGCTGAATGAAATCGGCGTGCCCACCCATTTCATGAAGCGCCTGAACATGCGCGAGCAACTGATCCGGCAGGTCGAGATTATTCCTGTCGAGGTTGTCGTCCGCAATATCGCTGCCGGAAACTTTGCCAAACGGCTGGGGTTGCCCGAAGGGACTGTCCTGCCCCGCTCGATCGTCGAGTTCTATTTCAAACGCTCCGATACCGCCGAGCATCCGATGGTCAGCGAAGAACATATCACCGCTTTCGGCTGGGCCAATCCTTACGAGCTTGATGAGATGATGGCCCACACGCTGCGCATCAATGATTATATGTCTGGACTTTTCCTCGGCATCGGACTGCGGCTCGTCGATTTCCGGCTGGAGTTTGGTCGTTTCTGGGACAATGACGAACTGCGTATCGTTCTCGCCGATGAAATCAGCCCGGATAATTGCCGTCTGTGGGATGTTAAAACCAACGAAAAGATGGATAAGGATCGCTTTGCCGAAGATCTTGGCAAGGTTGAGGAAGCCTATCAAGAAGTCGCGCGCCGCCTTGGCATCCTGCCGGAAAGCGGCAACCCTGTTGCGCCCGCAAATACGCTTGTTACCACCACAATAAACGAAAGATAATTCTATGAAAGTACGGATTGACGTGATGCTGAAAGAAGGC
>JBFWLD010000029.1:0-13155 GCA_050252315.1 Bdellovibrionales bacterium | reverse complement strand
AGGAGGGTGAGCAAAAGGGAGGAAAGTTTCATGCGGCTTTTCCTTTTAGCTGTTTAGCTGTTAAGCCCTGCTCATGACCTCTGCCGCTTCGGTTTGGCCAAGGGCGGAAAGGGCCGTTGCCACGATGTGGCGGGCGGTCAATTTGGCCTCTTCATATTGCTTGGCTTGTGTATCGTGCAACTGGAATTTATCCGGCAGGCACATCGCGCGGATCTTAAGGCCATGATCCATCAGCCCCAGATTGGCTAGATGGTGCAGAACATAAGAGCCGAACCCGCCGATGGACCCGTCTTCGATTGTGATTAGAACTTCATGGCTTTTGGCAAGGCGCGTCAGCAAATCCATATCCAGCGGCTTGGCAAAACGCATATCCGCGATGGTGGTGCTCAGGCCGCGCGCGTCAAGGTCTTCGGCGGCCTTGCGGCATTCGCCAAGGCGTGGGCCGAGGTTGAGAATGGCGACTTTCGTTCCTTCCTTGACGATCCGACCTTTGCCGATTTCAAGGATGCTGCCTCGTTCCGGGATTTCAAGGCCCAGACTGTTGGCGCGGGGATAACGTAGCGAGAGGGGGCCTTCATTATAGGCTGCGGCGGTGGCAACCATGTGGGTAAGCTCGACCTCGTCCGCGGCAGCCATGACTACCATATTAGGCAGGCAGCCCATAAAGGCGATATCGAAGGACCCGGCATGCGTAGGGCCATCCGCGCCGACAAGCCCAGCGCGATCCAGCATCAGCCGTACGGGAAGATTTTGCAAAACCACGTCGTGCATGACCTGATCGTAGGCACGCTGCATAAACGAGGAATAGATGGCGCAAAACGGTTTATATCCTTCGCAGGCTAACCCTGCGGCGAAGGTCACGGCGTGTTGTTCGGCTATGCCCACGTCGAACAGGCGATCCGCAAAGCGTTTGCCGAAAAGGTCGAGGCCTGTTCCTGCGGGCATAGCTGCCGTGATCGCAACGATTTTATCGTCATGCTCGGCTTCTTTAACCAAAGCTTCGGCAAAAACGCGCGTGAAGGATGGCGGCGCGTTGGTTGATTTTTCTTGGGCGCCTGTCACGACATTAAATTTCGACACGCCATGCATTTTGTCTGGCGCGGCTTCGGCTGGGGCATAGCCTCGGCCTTTTTCCGTGACGATATGAATCAGGACTGGGCCGCCTTTCGGGTCGTCGCGGACATTTTCAAGAACCGGGACCAGATGCTCGAAATTATGGCCGTCAATCGGACCGATATAATAAAAGCCCATCTCTTCAAACAACGTGCCGCCGGTTACCATGCCCCGGGCGTAGTGCTCGGCCTTGCGCGCGGCTTCTTTGAGTGGGCGGGGGAAGATGTTCGCGAACTCTTTAGCCATGTGACGGATGTTGCGATATTCCTTGGATGACGCGATGCGCGAAAGATAAGCGCTGATCGCGCCTGTCGGTGGCGCGATCGACATATCATTGTCGTTCAGGATCACGATCATGCGCGTGTCCATGGCTCCGGCATTATTTAGCGCTTCATACGCCATGCCTGCACTGATGGAGCCGTCGCCGATCACTGCGATGACCTGATTTTTCTTTTTGTTGAAGTCGCGGCCTACGGCAAAGCCGAGCGCGGCGGAAATAGAAGTCGAGCTGTGCCCCGCGCCGAACGGGTCATATTCGCTTTCAGCACGTTTTGTGAAACCGGAAAGCCCGCCGCCTTGGCGAAGCGTGCGGATGCGATCCCGGCGCCCCGTCAGAATTTTGTGGGGATAGACCTGATGCCCGACATCCCAGATCAGCGTATCTTCAGGTGTGTTGAATACATAGTGTAGGGCTACGGTCAGTTCGACCACGCCAAGGCCAGAGCCGAAATGCCCACCTGTCATCGAAACTGTGTCGATGACTTCGGCGCGCAGCTCGTCCGCGAGTTGACGTAACTGTTCTGGTTCTAGCTTGCGCAGCTCTTTCGGCGTTTTGACGGTGTCGAGTAGGGGCGTTGCCGGACGTCCTGTTGCCTGAGGCTTAATCTCGCCAGCTTCCACGGCGCAGCTTTCATCCGGGCACAGCGGGTGCAAGGGTTTGATTTTATTTTCCGGCGGTTGTGACAATGCGTTTCTCCTACGCCCCAAAAAGTGAGAATCCCTGATAGCATTTTTTGTGAGGGAGGCGGTATGTTTAGCCTTTTCAGGGGCTACAATGCAAGCCGTCCGTTGCGTAAATGCAACAGGCGTTTGGGGCGTAAGGGATTTTTCCTGTTTTGTGCGACGGTTTTATGGCGTCTGGTAAGGTTTGGCAATGCGGAGCAGGATGTCTTTGGTAAGGCCTTGTTTTTGGAGAATTTTTTCGATCACGCCAGTTTCCTGATAATAGGTGAGTGAGGTGTTCAGGGCGGCTTTTAACTCTGCTTCGTTTTTCGGCAGGCCGAGGACCAGAGACGGGTAACGTAAGGGCGCTCCTTTGACCCGTCTGATTTTGCCTGGGTTCTTTTTCATAAAATCGGCCCCAACGATCCCGGCCATGACGCCACCGTCGGCTTTGCCTGAGACGACGCTCATCAAAATATCCACGTCGTTCGATAGCTCCGGCAGAGAAGAAAGTTTGGCTTTCGGGAAATATTCCTTGGTAACCGTTGCACCGAAATAACCGTCATAGGTTATCATACGGATGGTGGGATCGTTGGCCTTTTCATAAGCGTTGTCGAACCGGTGGTCGCCTTCGCGTACAAACAGGTAAAAGGTGGGATAGGCGATGGGGTTCGAAAAGTCGGCGACCAGTGTTCGCGCGGCGGTGATGGTATTGGCTGAGCACAGCATGTCGTAGCGTCCGGTTTTAAATCCTTCATACATGCCGCTGGCGCTAACTTCTTCGGCCCAGTCGATTTTGATGTTCCAATCTTGGGCAATCCGTTCCATCAGATCCGCGTAAACCCCGCTTACTTTGCCGGTATTGGGATCGACTTCGTTATAGATGGGCGAGGGGAAGTAGCCGCATCGCAGGGTTTTGGTCCGCATGATCCGGCTATAGACGGATTCTTTGCTCGAAGTCGCAGGCGGCGGCGCGGTAACGTAAGTGACGCTTAGGGCGCCGATGGCTCCGGCAAGAATCGTAATCAGGATATTTTTAAAAAGAGTCATGCAAACCTTTTGGGATTAGGCAGCCTGAACATCTTTCAGGGCTTTGGTGGCGACGTCAACGTCCATGGCGTTGGGGCTGATTTTTTCGCCATCGCGTAGGGCAATGGCGTTGGTCAGATCCACGGAGACGAGTTGGGAGACTCCCTTTTCGCTCATGGTCACGCCGAACAGACGATCCATATGTGCCATAGTCAGACGTTGGTGGGTGATGATCAAAAAGCGTGTGCCTGTCGTGCGACCGATTTCGGAAACGAGTTTGCAGAAGCGGCCAATGTTGCTTTCGTCCAGCGCGGCTTCGGCTTCGTCCAGCACGCAGATCGGCGATGGGTTGGTTTGGAACACGGCAAACAAAAGCGCCAGCGCGGTCAGCGTCCGTTCGCCCCCCGACAGAAGTGACAGGATTTGCTGTTTTTTACCCGGAGGCGCGGCATAGATTTCAAGTCCGGCGTTCATGGGATCATCGTTTTCGATCAGCTCCAGCGAGGCTTTGCCGCCATTAAATAGTTTGGTGAAGAGAGTTTGAAAACGCTCATTGACTTGGCTGAACGCGTTATTGAGCCGTTCGCGCGCTTCGCGGTTCAGTTGCGAGATGCCTTGGCGTAGTTTGGCGATGGCAGCGACAAGGTCTTCTTTTTCCGTTTCAAGTTTGGTGATCTCTGCCTGCGTGGCTTCGGACTCAACTTCGGCGCGCAGGTTTACCGGTCCCATCGTGTCGCGTTCGCGCACATAACGGCCCAACAATTGTTCAAGCTCGAACACGCTTGGTAGGCTTTCGCCGTCCCCGAACGCGGCAATGTCGCGCAGGTTTTCCAAATCGCAATCCAGTTTTTCACGGGCGCGTTCGCGCAAAGTGTTGAAATGTTCCTGCGTTGCTGTGACGGCGGCTTCGCACCGGACGCGTTCCTCACGAGCACGGCCAAGAGTGGCTTCGTCCTGTTTGAGCTGATGCTCCGTGACGCTGAGTTTTTGTTCCGTGGCGATCAGGATGTCGGCGGCTCCGGAGCGTTTGGCCTCGGCAGTCGAAAGCTGGTCCATTAAGCTTGCGCGTTTGGCCGTAAGCTCGGCAGGGCTGGCGCGAAGGGCTTCCAGTTCCTTTTGTAAAGTGGCGACGCGTCCGGCCAATTCGGCGCTTTGCCGTTCGGCGCTCGTCATGCGTTCTTGCCACGCTTCGATTTCTTGCGTGATCGAAGTTTGGCGGGAGGCGATCAACTGTGCCTCGCGCGTCAGGCGGTCGCGTTCACTTTGCTGCTGAGCCTTTTCGCTACGCGCTTGGGCCAGATCAACGTGTTTGGTGGAGATTTCTTCCCGCAACGATCCAATATCCGGAAGCGCAGAAAGCTCGGTTTCAATCAAGACCATGCGGTTTTGGAGTTCGCTTTCATCCTGGACATATTGCTGCAAGGTTTCATTGAGCGATTGCAGGCGGGCATTGGCGGCTTCGGATTCACGCTGTTGCTTGGCGTAATGGTCTCGCGCGTCATTCAGTGCGGCAAACGCTTGCTGGAGCGAGGCGCGTGTTTGCTGATCGAGTTCCTGACACTGCGTGAACAGCGCGGTGGCTTCGGCAAAATCCGAGGCGGCGCGGGTGCGGGCTTCATCGGCGGCGCGTTTGTCTTCTGCCAAAGCGGTAAGGCGATTGCGTTGTTGCAGACGTATGGCTGAAGCGGTTTTGGCTTCCGGAGTCAGGGTCAGCCCGTCCCAGCGCCACGCCCAGCCGTCGCGGCTGACCAAAATTTGGCCGCAAGCGAGTTTATCGGCGGCGGCTTCGCCCTGTTGCTTGTCTTCGACCAGCCCAATTTGCGACAGGCTTCGTGCCAAGGCTGGGGGCGCTTGAATAAACTGAGCCAGCGGCGTGACTTGGAAGGGGAGGGCCGGGGCGTTTTCCATTTGCGCCAACGTACGCCAATGCATGGCGGCACTGGAATCTAACGAGGCGGTCAGGGCTTCGCCTAGCGCGACGGCCAGCGCTTTTTCAAGGCCGGGGGTGACCGTAATCAGGTCGATGATTTGTTCATATTCTTCTTGCGATCCGGCAAGCAGGCTTTCCAGCGCGTCGATTTCCGCTTGAATTTTAGTGCTGGTTGCATCCGCTTGTTGTGCTTTTTCACGCGCGGCATTTTGGGTGCTTTCCGCTTCGGCGCGCGCCTGTTGGGCTTGGTGTGCTTGCTGTGTACGACGTTCCAATTCTTTTTCGCAGGCCTCGACCATTGACGTTGCCAGCGACAAATCCGGGCGGGCTGCGATTTCTTGGGTTAAGGCGCTGCGTTGGGTTTCGCAATCGGCTTTACGTTGGGTCAATGCGGCTTGCTGGGCGAGCAAGGATTGTTTTTCGCGGGTCAACGATTGTTCACTGGCTTCTGCCGTGGCAACGACTTTGAGGAGTTCCGTTAGGGAGTCATCCAGTTTTTGGACGATTTCGCTGGTTTGCTCGAACTGGTGATCTAGGGACGGGAGCGTTTGAGCTATGTCCTCTTTTTGGGATACGAGGTCTTTTTGCTCTTCGTTCAAGCGCAACAGGGCGGCTTCGCCATCGTTATGCCGCGAGGTTTCACGCGCATAATCGTTTTGCGTTTGAGCGAGAAGCTGCTCCGTCGCCACGATCTGCGTTTCAAGCCGTTTGGCTTCTGCGTCGATTTGTTCGCGGGCCAACGTCAGTTTTTGGACGATGGCTGCGGCGGTCGCTTCGTTTTGACGAAGTTCCGGCAGTTCCGCTGCGATGTGTGTACGCTCGGTCGTGCCGCGTGCGACGACGGCCATCAATTCGCTGACCTTCAATTCTGCGGTGGTTAGGGCTTCCTTGGTTTTTTGTGCGTCTTTTTGCGCTTCGGCCCAACGCAGGTGCAACAGTGCGGCTTCGGTTCGGCGGATATGTTCTGCCAGATTGCGATAGCGCGAGGCTTGTTTAACTTGTTGCTTAAGGTTGCGTAACTGGGTGTCCAGCGTGTGCAGAACATCGTCCACACGCGTCAGGTTTGTTTCAGCGCCTTTGAGCTTTAATTCCGCTTCGTGGCGGCGGGCTTGCAGGCCTGCCGTTCCTGAGGCTTCTTCCAGAATTTGGCGTCGGTCCTGCGGCTTGGCCCGGATCAACGCGTCGATTTGGCCTTGCCCAACGACGCTTGTTGATTGGGCCCCTGTCGATTGGTCGGCGAAGAGAAGCTGCACATCGCGTTGGCGTACCGGTTTGCCGTTAACGCGGTAATCCGATCCGCCGCCACGCTCGATCTTGCGTACGACGAGTAGGTCGTCTTCCTGATTGAACTCTGCTGTGGCCGTGCGTTCGCTATTGTCCAGCTCCAGCGTCACTTCCGCGATGTTGCGGGACGGGCGCGTGGCCGTCCCCGCAAAAATCACGTCTTCCATTCCCGCGCCGCGCATGCGTTTAGGCGAGGTTTCCCCCATGACCCAGCGTAAGGCTTCGACAAGATTCGATTTGCCGCATCCGTTGGGGCCGACAATGCCGGTCAGCCCTTCCTGAATAAGCAGGTCCGTCGGATCGACAAAAGATTTAAAACCGTGCAGGCGCAGACGTGAAAAATGCAAGAGACTTCCCCGAATTAAAAGTTATTTCTTTTTAGCTAAGTGCTTGTCGATGACTGAAGCAAATTCCTTGAGCGAGCGAGCCCCCAAGATTTTTTCTTCGCCATCATTGATGATAAACGTCGGTGTCGCCGTTATGTCATATTTTTGGGACGCTTCCGTGCGGACGGCGATGACTTGATCCATTAATTTCGTGTCTTGTATGCAGCTTGTGGCGCGGGCGCTTGGCAAGCCGGACATTTCCGCATATTTGACCAGAACGTCTTTATATTTCGGCGCCATAATCCATGAGCGTTGGTTTTTGAAAAGGATTTTGATGAAGGGGTAAAATAAAGTGTTGGGCATGCAATGCGCTAAAGTCGCGGCATGCAGGCCATAGGCATCCAAAGGAAAGTCGCGATAGATAAAACGGACTTTGCCGGTATCGACATAGCGTTTTTCAATTTCCGGCATGACCTCGTTGTAAAAATCCGCGCAATGCGAGCAGGTCAGGCTGGCATATTCCACGATGGTAACCGGCGCCGTTGGGCTGCCCATAGACGGTATGTTGGTCATGGGACCAGCTTTGGCCATAGACGGTGACAGGGCCGTGAAGGCGGCAAGGGCCAAGACGGCGAAAAGCTTGAGGCTTTGTTTCATTTTATCCCTCGAATCAAGATGTTGGCAGTATAAGGGGGCAGGAGCGTGAACTCAAGAAAAGCAGGGTGGTTTTACCCCCAACGGCCAGATTAAGGTTAACCGAAATCTTTTCTTATCAAAGTCTTTTTTGATTCGCGAGAACCGATGCGCCCAAGGTGGCAAGGGCTTCTCTTAATTCATTGTTTTCTATATCTTTTGTTTCTTTTTGTAGGGCGTCTTTTTCTTGGGCGGATAAGGCCGGGAGCGGGGGCGTATAGGCCCGATCCTGCCGGGGATAAAAGGGCTGGAGCGTGATTTTTTCAATAGCGTCATAGCCGAAGAAACTATTAATCCGGCTGCGCACCTGTTCGCTTTGGTGGGAGAAGGCAAAGCTCATCCCCTGTGGCAGGCTGATCGTCAATGTGCCGCCGTTGCGGCGGCCTTGCGTCCATTTTTCATCGCTTTTTTTGCCGCGCGGAAAGGATATTTTGACCGGCGCGGTTTCTTGTGCATAGTCGGGGCCTACGATTTCGCTCCACCTCTCCAGCAAAGAGGCATAAAGGCCCCAGTCTTTGCCCATAGCGGTACGGGCGACTTTGTCGATGCTGGCGGAAAGGGCGCTGGGCATTTTCATAGGTGAAGTGTGAACGATAAGAGCCATAAAAACAAGAAAAACAGCGTTGTTCCTTCAGCGGCAGCCTTGCTTAAATGGTACGATAAGCATGCGCGGGTTCTGCCTTGGCGTGCGCCGCCGGGCTGTCGCGCCGATCCGTATCATGTTTGGTTGTCTGAGATTATGCTCCAACAGACCGGGGTTACGACGGTTGCCCCCTATTTCCTAAAGTTTCTCCGGCGGTGGCCGACCTTGGCCGATCTTGCCGCCGCCGAGTTGGATGAGGTGTTTCAGATGTGGGCTGGCCTTGGTTATTACCGGCGAGCGCGGGGGCTGCATGCTTGCGCGCAGGCGGTACAGGCTGGCTATGGCGGGCGTTTTCCTTCCGAAGAAAAAGAGCTTTTGGCCCTGCCCGGCATCGGGCCCTACACGGCTGCCGCGATTTCCGCGATTGCTTTTAACCGGTCCGCTACGGTCGTTGATGGTAATGTCGAGCGAGTCATGGCCCGGTTTCATTGTGTTACGACCCCTTTGCCCAAGGCTAAAGCTGAACTGAAAGCCTTGGCAGCTTTGTCGGTGCCTGCCGACCGCGCCGGAGATTATGCGCAGGCTTTGATGGATTTAGGGGCGACCATATGTACGCCGCGCAGCCCGAAATGTGATCTTTGTCCATGGCGCGAGGGCTGTTTGGGCCGAGCGAAAGGTGTGGCGCAAGATCTTCCAGCCCGGACAAAAGGGAAGGCTAAACCTAAACGGTATGCCACGGCTTTTGTTGTTTGGGATTCTAAAGGGCGCGTTTTGCTGCGCCAGCGCCCGGCAGAAGGATTGTTGGCCAGTATGATGGAGGTGCCTTCCTCACCTTGGCAGGAGGGAAAAGAGCTGGCATGGCCTTCGGTGCGGCGTTATGCTCCCTTAAAGGCGCGATGGAGCCCCCTTGCCGTAAGCGTTCATCATGTTTTTACGCATTTTGAACTTAATTTGCGTATTGTTGTCGCATCGGGAAAGGGCCGGGTCGAAGGGGCCCGTTGGGTTGCGCCTTCCGATTGGGATCAAGAGGCCTTGCCGAGCGTCATGCGCAAGATTCTTGCTGTGGCTGTGAAAGAAAAGGAGTTGGGGGAAGAATGAATGCGAAGCGCTTGACCTGTTTGGCTTTATTCCTTTGCCTTTTTTTGTCGGGCATCCGTGCCGCTCGTGCTGAGGAATCCTATGAGGAATACATCAAGCCGGGCCTTGAGAGCGTTATCAAGACGATGATACGCTTTGGCGCTTTAGATATGAAAGAGGACGCTGTCGTCGATTCTTTCGCGCGGATCGCTGCCTGTGATCTTTATAAGAAATATTTTGATGATGAGTTTCAGTGGAAAAAGGTTCGTCCTGTCATTCGTGATTTCGTGCGCAAAGAAATTGCGACCTATCCGACGGGATACCGTTATGAGTCAACACTTCAATTAGGCCGTTATAATTTTAAAGAAAAATTTTTTCCTTTTACGGATCACTCCCAAAGATTCAAAATCAATGTTTTCCCTTTTTATACGAAGTCGCCCAATACCTGCGGCAGCGAGCCGTTGCGTGGGTTTACCCAGAAATATAGCTTTATTTTAGACAAGCCCATCGACATTGTCGGTCTTCCGCTTGATCCGGATGAAGCGAAAGCTTTGCTCAAGCGATTGGACGTTGCCGGGAATATGGACCGTATTATTTATGTGCGATTTAATATGCGGGTCACGTTTGTCGCGCCTTTGGCTGTTGAGGAGAAGGAGGATCCACATAAATCTCTTAAAGTTGCGAATACAACGCAGGTTGCACAAAATCGCGATACAAGCGCGATGGTGCTGGATGCTCGGTTGGATTCTGCCGAGTATTATGAAGACGATAAATTTAGTAAGCTGATTTACATTTATCGACCTTGAGGGTCCGGACTTTGTTTTTTTGCACCGTAAGCGCAAGTTCTCCGCGCTTGAACGCCAGCGCCGTTTCGCCGAAAAGGTCCCGTCGCCATCCGTGAAGAACCGGAATGTCAGGGGATTCTTCTGCTGCGAGCCGTTCAAGATCAGCGCTTGACACAATCAGTTTGGCGGCTACGCCGTGTTCGTCGCTGACCTGTCGCAGAAGGACTTTTAACAGCTCTAGCACAGCGCCAGCCCCGTTCGGCAGTTTCTTTTTGATTTCCCCTGCTGGGCATTCGTTTAGGGGAATTTTATCGGCTCGGGCTACCGCTTCCAAAAGGGCCGTACCGTAACGGCCTTGGGCAAAGCCTTGGCCGAGCCCTCGCGTACGGGCCAGCTCTTCTATGGTGTGCGGCGCGTGGGTGGCTATTTCCAAAAGTTGTTCGTCTTTGATAATTCGGGCGCGCGGTAGATCGGCTTTTTGCGCCTCGATTTCTCGCCATGCGGCGATTTCGCGCAAAACGGCGCGGCGGCGAGGTTTGTCGGTTTTAAGTTTCATCCGTCGCCAGATTTCATAAGGCTCTGCTTGATAGGTGTGCACGTCTGCCAAGATAGCCATCTCTTCGGCTACCCATCCGGCGCGCCCCGATTTTTCAATCTGTGCGGCGAGTTTCGTGTAAATGACGCGCAGATGGGTGACATCGGCCAGCGCGTACTCAATCTGGCGATCCGTTAGCGGTCGGCGCGCCCAGTCCGTGAAGCGGCTGGATTTATCCACGCGGGCATTGGCCAGACTGGCGACAAGGGGTTCGTACCCGACTTGCTCCCCATAGCCGCAGACCATGGCTGCGATTTGCGTGTCATAGACCGGCGCCGGGACTTTATCGGTCAGGTTGACGAAGATTTCAATATCCTGTCGCGCGGCGTGAAAGACTTTAAGAATAGAGGGGTCGGCCAGCAGGTCGAACAAAGGAGAAAGGTCGATGCCGTCAGCCAAAGGGTCGATGGCGACGGCGTTATCCGGCCCACCGAGTTGCACAAGGCACAACTTGGCGTAATAGGTGCGCTCGCGCATGAACTCCGTGTCGATGGTCACAAAGTCCGCGCCTTTAAGGGAGTTGCAAAACGAGGCAAGCTCCTGAGTCGTGGTAAGGAGAGTCATAACCCTATGCTTTTAGGTTATTGGTTCAATAGGCGCAAGGCTACCGTTACGGGGCTGCACATGCGCCCTTTTCCGGTTGGGGTAAACGGACCGATTCCTTTTATAGCCGTTGGATCTTCAACAAAAATCTGGGTGATAAGGCTTTGCGCCTCGCAATTGTTGGGACCTGCGGCGGCAGCGGTTCGCGCTGCGAGGGTGAGGTTTTTGCCAATGCCCGGCACGCCCATATAGAGTTTGGCGCATTCAACATACATTTGTTTGACATGGGCTTGATGATCGAGCCCATGGCGTTGGGCCAGACTAAAGGCCTTATGAAAGGCAAAAAGCGCTGCTTTATTGCTGTCCGGGGTGTGGTTTCGAGTTAACGCCTTCGCTTTTGCCAGCGTAGCGCTGATGTTGACCTGAGCCTGAGCCAACGACAAGCGTGGCGTTGAATGTTTCTGGGGAGCCTTGGCAAGATGCGCCCGAGCGGTTGTCGTTTTTTCCAGAGGTTTAGCTATGGCTACTTTTACCTTATCCGGCCTGATCCGAATTGGCGCGACATAGGGTCTTTTGCTTGTTTGTTTAAGCTCAATGATCGGCGCAACGGTTTTGGCTGCTTGGGCGACTTCCTGCGGGATGTCTTGGGGCATGGCCGGTGGAGTCATGGACCCGTTGATGACGGTTAAAGGCGCAATGTGAAGGGAGGCCGTTGGGGCTTTCACTTTGTTAGGGGCTCCGGGCAGGAAGCCTATCGCGACGATCGTGAGGCATCCGATTGCGAGAAGACCTGCGGTTTTATACGAAGACCCATCGCGACAAGGAAAAATTTCTTTTGTCAGGCGCGTAAATCCAGCGCGGATCTCATGGAAAACAGATTTTTTGCACGAATACGTCCTTCTGCGCGAAGAAAAAGGATTGGGATCTGCCTGTACTCTGCCAGTCTCATGTCGTGCTAGGGCGCGGGCATACTTGCCCATTGGAGCCGTTTGTTGTTCAGGGATCGTTTGTTCGACAAAAGGAGGTTGGATACTGGCGGCTATATCTCCATACGGGCCCAAGTTAAATTTGGGAGGATTCACCGTTGTTTCAGGCACGGGCTTCTTTGGAGGGATTGGCTGAGGTCTGAACTCGTTTCTTTTGAGCCTTACTGCGATGTTATGGTTTCCACGGTTTGTCGGTGTTCCCAGCCTAGAGGCAGCCGGTTCGCCTGCGCGGTCCCTCTCTGAGAGTTGCATTGCCCTTAAGGCTTTGCGACCGGAATGGTTTTTGGGCTGCGTGGAAAATAAGCTTTGTTTTAATGTGTTAAACCATGCAGGCATCTTAGGTCCTGTTCATTATGATTGCGTGTGCGTCGTGCCGCGGAATATACCACACGGTAATAGTTTCATGAAAAGTAATTACTGGATAGAACTTAATATTATTGCATTGATGAGGAGTAATAGCCCCATGCTGTGGAAGGAGGCGGTGTAACTGGACGAACTGTCTCGGGCTTCCATCCGTTATAGAGGTACTGTCCGTAAGTATCTTCTTCATTATGCGTGTTTTGAATATCTTGTGGTCGTGTCCCTACTGGCAGTTGGGTCCGTGCGGCTCTTAGGATATTTTGGGCATAGGTTTCAAGAGGGCCGTATTGTCCCATCCTAACACCTTTTTCAACAAGAATATTCGTTCGTTGAGTTCGTTGCGGATAATTTTGGGCGAAGGCCTGAATAAGTGCGCCAGCGGCTTCGTTGTGGGGATCGGCGTGTGATGCTAATGACGCGATATAAATGGCTGCTGGTATATTGCCTGTGTCCCTGAGTAGTTCGGCATAATTAGCCATATACCCGCTACAGGATGACGTTAACAGGAAGTTTGTCGCGCGGGCAACATTAATTCCTTGTCTGTAAAGGGCCATTGAAGCTTGTTTGTCTGTTTCATTTTTCTGAAGCGTTTCAGCCGCTTCAAAAAAGCTAAGTGCGGCTCTCTGGCCTTCATCTCTGTCAATTGACCGTGTATTAGGATCTAAGGTTGCTGCACCTGATTTTCCTGCGTGAGCAAGCTGGATTTTTACGCGTTTTTCAAGGGCGTTCCAGGCCGCGTCATCCATGCCGAACGTTTTTTTGACAAGAGCGACGGCTTGGGCTTCCGTGTAGTTTGCTTTTACGTGGGGGCGAAGGCCCTTTCTAGATGGTGCTTGACTGACTGACTTTTCTTTCTGTCGTACAATGTGTGGTTTCACCTTTTGGGAGTGCGGCTCTGTTATGTTTTTT
>JBFWLD010000028.1:0-13544 GCA_050252315.1 Bdellovibrionales bacterium | reverse complement strand
CCTACTCCAACTCCGCATTGGCAACGCCAACAAAGGAGCCCGAATGCGCAAAGGAAGCTTCCTCACCAGCGACTAACGTTTCCGACCGTTCCTTGTACCATTTCCCTTGTTGGTAACGGCTCTGTTTGATCACCGGCACTGTTACGGGCTGGTCCTCCACACTGTGCTGTTTTTCAAAACCGTCTTTAAAAAAAGCATGATCCCGTCCTTGCGAATCGACAATCCCGCCTTCGACATCGTCGAAAAAGGCCAAAGGCACCCCTTTACGCTGCATCATGGATCGACCCCGCATGGCAATAACGTAATAGCTCAGGCTCGCCTTATCAAAAGAAGCATAGTTCGGATAATCCAGCTTGTAAGAAGACAGGTCCAAAGTTTGAACGATGTTCGGGCCATCAACCTGCACATTGACAAAATAGCGACTTTTGAAATCAACCAGAATGCGTATTTTGTACCACTGCTCCGGCTCGAACGGCTTACCAAGGCTCAAAATTTTCCAATCCCTATCCGTGCTTGGCTTCCCCTTCATCGTGTCGTCCGTTCCCGCCGCGACCCAAACACTTCCTGTGCGCTGAAAGCCGACAAACCCCATCCAATCGCCCCCTTTGACATAAAGCGGACTCTGGACTCCTTCGATAAATTCCTGATCGAGAGCAACAATAACGTCTTCCGGAAAATCGGAAGGAAACCGCATATAAGCCTGAACATAGCCAAGGCCCGGTGCCCGCAAAAAAGACTCTACACCGTTCCCCTTAAAAACAAGAGCAACAGCGCCGCTTAATCGAGAATCAAGGGCCGAGGATGGCGAAACAACCCCGGCGACAAGTCCCACCACAAGGAAAAGGCCACACACCATCAATGAAAGGATGGGCTTCTTTGTCAGGGCCGCCTCCCCATCACAAAAGAGCGTTACGATCAAACAAATCTTCAAGCTCGCCGGTTTCAAGCATCTGACGCATGACATCATTGCCGCCGATAAACTGCCCCTTGACGTAAAGCTGAGGCAACAGCGGCCAATTGCTGAAATCTTTAATCGCCAGACGAAGACTTGGATCGACGGTCACGTCGATAGCCTTAAAGCGAACACCGAACAGGCCCAGAATATGCACGGCCTGCGCCGACCCGCTGCAATGAGGAAAAACCGGAGTCCCATTCATGAACAAAACGACAAGATCGGAATCCACCTCGGACTGGATACGATCCAGAACCGTGGGGTCGATCAACCGTTGCGTCCGTTCATCGGGTTGGTTCATTGAAACGCCTCCAAACGACAGCGGCCAAAAATTGATGTATAACGTCTTTCAGGGCCCTTTCTTTCGCCTCGACATGCGAGCCGAAAAGAAAATGTTCCGGAAAGACGTTAAACGGCATGCTGGTCAAACGAACGGAAGAACTGCGCATCATCATTCGCCCTCCTGCTGCTGAGGAACCAGCGTTGTCAATGTGATCGAGCGCAAAATCCCGCCAACCTTACCCTGAAGCGCAGCAAAAACCATCCGGTGCTGATCCACCAAAGGCACCCCGTTAAAGGAAGAGCTTTCGACCGTCACCGCATAGTGATCCCCGTCGCCGCGCAAATCCTCAATCTCCACCCGCGCACCGGGAAAAGATTCGGTTAACAACGACATGATCTCACTCGCCTGCATCATCTAAAGCACTTATCCTTCCATATAATCGGGCAGCCAGCTCTCGTAGATGTCGCGCAGCCAGTTCAGCGCCACGGTTTCCCCGGCCAGCGACACAGAATCTCCACCAGTCTGCCCAAGCAACATATAAGGGATGCCCGCGGCTTCAGCCTTGGCAATAAACGCATCCGCATCCTTGGTCGTGATGACATAGCGCGCCTGATCCTCGCCGAACCAGAATCCTGCATCCGACGCGACCGTTTCAAGCTTACACCCCATATCCCCGGCCAAAGCCATCTCGGCCACAGCCACCAACAGGCCGCCATCGGAAACATCGTGACAGGCCGTGATGGCGCGTTCCTCAACCAACTGGCGGACGAACTTGCCGTGACGACGCTCCGCCGTCAGGTTCACGGGCGGCGGAGCCCCCTCTTCCTTACCAAAGATATGGCGCAGATAAAGCGATTGCCCAATCGCCCCCTTGCTTTCACCGATCACAATCACGCTTTCGCCCTCAGCCTTGAACGCAATCGTCATGGCCTTGGTCACATCCGGCATCACGCCCACACCGCCGATCGCAGGCGCAGGCAAAATCGGCTGACCGTTTGTTTCATTGTAAAGCGAGCAATTCCCCGAAACGACGGGATAATCCAGAGCCACACAAGCCTCGCGAATACCTTCGCAAGCCCCGACAAACTGGCCCATGATCCGAGGCTTCTCCGGATTCCCAAAATTCATATTGTCGGTAATAGCCAAAGGCTTTGCCCCAACAGCACAAATGTTACGGAACGTCTCGACCACGGCCTGCTTACCGCCCATGACAGGATCGGCAGCGCAGTAACGCGGCGTGCAATCGACAGAAATGGCCAACCCCTTGTTTGTGCCCTCGACGCGAACGACGGCAGCATCCCCACCGGAGGAAATCGCGGTATTGGTCTGAACGTGGCAGTCATATTGCTCCCAAATCCAGCGACGCGAGCAAAGGTCTGGCGTGTTTTCCAGCTTCTTAAGAACGGAAAGCAACGTCTCGCCTTCGGGAAGCGCATAATCAGCCGCCTCCAGCACCGGCGCAGGCGGGGTCGGCTCATGCGGACGATCGTAAACCGGCGAGTTCTCAACCAGCGGATCGACCTTAATATCAACTTCAACCTTGCCGTCGCGCAAGCACACAATACGCCCGGTATCGGTCAGCTTGCCGATCACGGAGAAATCAAGCTCCCACTTTTTAAAGATGTCCTCCGCCTCTTTTTCATGGCCGGGCTTCAGGACGAACAGCATACGCTCCTGACTTTCGGACAGCATAATTTCATAGGCGCTCATCCCGGTTTCGCGCAGCGGCACCTTATCCAAATCCAGTTCAATGCCAAGCCCGCCCTTGGACGCCATTTCCACCGCAGACGAAGTCAACCCCGCCGCGCCCATATCCTGAATAGCGACGACAGCTTCCGTATTCATCAGTTCGAGGCACGCCTCAATCAACAGCTTTTCCGTGAACGGATCGCCGACCTGAACCGTGGGGCGCTGACTTTCAGCATCCTCGTTAAACTCGCCCGACGCCATGGTCGCGCCCTTGATGCCGTCGCGGCCCGTCTTGGAGCCGACATAGACAACGGCATTACCGACACCGGCAGCCTGCGAGGTAAAGATGCGATCCGCGCGAGCCAACCCGACCGTCATCGCATTAACAAGGTTGTTGCCGTTATAGCTGGCATGGAAATCGGTTTCCCCACCAACCGTCGGCACGCCGACGCAGTTCCCATATCCGCCAATACCGGCGACAACGCCCGCGATCAGCGACCGAGTCTTGGGATGGCTGACATCGCCAAAGCGCAGCGAGTTCATATTCGCGATAGGCCGAGCGCCCATAGTAAACACGTCGCGCAAAATCCCGCCCACACCAGTGGCCGCGCCTTGATAGGGCTCAATATAAGAAGGATGGTTGTGGCTCTCCATTTTAAAGACAGCCGCCTGCCCGTCGCCGATGTCGATGACTCCCGCATTCTCGCCCGGCCCCATAATGACCTGAGGCCCGGTGGTCGGCAGCTTCTTCAAATGAATACGCGTAGATTTGTACGAGCAATGCTCGGACCACATAGCCGCAGAAACGCCGAACTCGGCTTCCGTCGGCTCGCGCCCGAGAATATCGAGCAGCACGAAATACTCATCCCGAGCCATATTATGCTCGGCGATCAGTTTTTCGATTTCAGGGCTGATGGTTGTTTTTTGCTTTGCGTCAGTCATACCGGTCACCCCTTATCCAATCTTTTTCAGTAAACTTTGGAACAGCAAAGCGCCGTCCGTGCAGCCATGCAGCGACTCGTTGACCCGCTCCGGATGAGGCATCATGCCCAGAACATTACCCTTTTTATTGATAATACCGGCAATATCATTCATGGAGCCGTTGGGATTATCGACATAGCGGAAAACAACCTGTCCATTATCCTCAATCTTTTTGATGGTTTCGGGCTCAGCAAAGTAATTCCCCTCGCCATGCGCAACCGGGATCGTCACGGTCTGACCCTTTTCATAAAGGCTGGTAAAATCGGTCGTATTATTTTCGACCGTCAAGCGCACTTGCTTACAAACGAACTTCAAACTGATGTTCCTAAGCAAAACGCCCGGCACAAGGCCGGACTCGCATAAAATCTGAAAACCGTTACAAATGCCGATGACGCGCACGCCCATCTCGGCCTTGGCAATGACCTCTCGCATAACCGGCGAATGAGCCGCCATAGCGCCGGTCCTTAAATAATCGCCATAGGAAAACCCGCCGGGAAGAACGATCAGATCAACGTCCGGAAGTTCGGTATCGGCATGCCAAATCAGGTGCGGCTTATGGCCAGTAGCCAGTTCGAGCGCACGTTCAGCATCCCGGTCACAATTAGAGCCCGGAAAAAGTACAACAGCAGCCTTCATGAGGCATTTCCCCTTGTTTTTAGAAGAAAAATCAGAATAAAAAGCAATCTACTAGCACACAGGCTCCGGTGCAAGGGCATAGCGAAGGAAAACAGGGTTAAGGAAACGCCCTATTTTCTTAACGTCGATCATAATTGATTTTTCCCACATACTGTGGTATAATTCCACGGTTTGGGTAATTTTAGTTAGTTAGGTAGTTTAGTATCAGTGGTTAGTAAAAAGGGAACCGAGCCCAACGAGGAAATCCTTGTTGTATTCAGCTCGGAAAGGATGAGAAGGCTGGTTCGAAAGATCAGTATTTTCGGAGCGGCTGAGGAAAATATATTACTTACCGGTGAAACAGGCGTCGGCAAAGATGTTATTGCACATCTCATCCACGCTTTCAGCCTCCGGAAGACAGCCCCCTTTATTCCGATTTGCGCCCCCTCGATTCCGCCGGACCTTATAGCTTCGGAGCTGTTCGGGCATGAAAAAGGCGCGTTTACGGGAGCCGACAAGCAAAAAACAGGACGTTTCGAACAGGCGCATAACGGGACGCTCTTCCTTGACGAAATCACGGAAATGCCGGTCAAGGAGCAAGCGTCGATCCTGCGCGCGCTTCAGGATAAAAAGATCCAGCGTGTGGGGGGAAGCAAGGACATTCCGGCAGACGCGCGCCTAATCTCGGCAACCAATCGCGACCCGGAACAAGCCATTGCGGAGGGACGCTTCAGGCAAGACCTTTATCACCGCCTAGGCGTGATTGAAATTTTGATTCCCCCCCTACGCGAACATAAAGAGGACATCCCGGATCTGATCTGGCTGCTCAAAGAACAGTCAATCCAAAACAACAAACTTAAAACAAAAGACCTGACCTTTTCTCAGGAGGCCGCCGAAGCGCTTTTAGCCTATAACTGGCCCGGCAATATCCGCGAATTACGCAATGCCATCGCCTACGCCGTTATTCTGACATCTCAGGAAGAAGAAAAAAGTATTCAACCGGAGCACCTCCCGGCGAAAGTGCTTCAAGGCGCCGCCGGGCAACCCGCGCCGGAGGATAGAAGCCTAGCGCAAAAAATCGTCAATTCGACCGAACCGGACTATATTTTCCGACTAACGCCAGATGGCGTTATCTGCCCGACCGGATGGAAAGAGATGTCCCCACCGGCAGCCGCGCCACAGCCGGAGGATTACAGCAGCCTAAATTTTGGGGAAACAACCATCATCGCTTCCTTGCAGCAGCAACCAACAACCCCTCTGTTTTTGCAGCCGCACCCTTCGACGTTAACTAGAGAAAAAGCGCCCCTCAACGGCAACCCGGCGCCGACCTCGCCCGATCCCTCTCCCTCACCCCCTCCCCCGAACAAAGGGAAACGACCGGTCAAACAAAGCGAAGAACTCGCCAATTCGACAGAGCTTCTGGTGTGGATGCAAAAAATTTCTCAGTTAGACTCCATCGCCAATCGCTTCATTCCCGGTAAATGCTGGAAAGAAATATGCGAAAAATTTCTTGGTGGAAATCGTCACGCCATTTCCCTTGACCTAGCAAGAACCACCAACACGCTGGAGAAACTGTCAACCTATCGTAGCGTGATGGAAGGACGAAGCCCCCCGACCCCCATAAAAAAAGAACTCCTTGCCTATGGAAAAACAAAATTTCCGGCAGGCTCCCAAGAAGCCTCAGATTTCGAGGAAGCGATAAATCTGTGCGAAAAGATCTATGGGATTCATAAGGCAACGCTATTCCGCAAAAAACAGTCCCGTCATTTCAACGAACTCGACGAAATATGGCGCGGAGAAATAAAAACGCCGCCGCCCAGAAACGCGCAAGAACTCATGCCGTTTCTCAAGGAAATAGCCGACCTGCCGACAAACCCGACCAAAAAAGGCCTTCAACTGGCATTCGAAGAAATCTGCCGACATTTCTTCCAGAAAAACCGGAACACCCTAATCAACGAACTATACCCCTCGGTTCACAACACGAAAGGCCTTAAACGTGAAACGATTATGAACGCATTCTATGGACATAAACGCATCACCCCCATCAAAGAGATGCTGATCGAGCTGCACAAGGATTGTGCCAAGGATAGAACGCAAACCGACTCTCTGGGCGAAGCGCTGGAACTTTATGAAACACTTTACGACAAATATAAGGAAAGCAGGCGAGAAAGTTTGGTAAACCGCAGACTTATCAATTCCGCACAGTGCGAAAATCATTACGAACTGATCGACTGGATGGACAACCTTGTGAAGGAACGCCCCGACCATCCGATACAAACGCTTAGCCTCTGCTCCCAAGAAATCTGCACACAATTCTTCAAGATAAGCCGAAGCATGCTGACGAAGAGATTAACCGGAGCCCACCCCGGCCTTGCCGCGGGCTATCTCAGAAAAGTGTTGTATGGAAACGCACCGATGACGGAGGCTGTTCAAAGTTCTCTGTTGGGCTATTATGCTGCCATCCGCACGCCCAAGAGTGCCAAAACCGTAGAGCTTCAAAAAACGCTTGAAGCCTATCAAGGCCATTACCAACGCCTATCGCGCCCAGAGCCGGGGCCCAAACCGGAGTCTCCGCAAGCCCCTCAGCAGCTAAAAGCGGCGGCAACCTCCCTAACGGCACCGCCACCGAATAACACTTTGAAAAAAGGTCTGGAAAAAGAAGCTGATGCTCCGAAGAAACAAACCTCGTCCGGACATTTCCCGCTTCCAACGGGGCTGGACCAAACCTCACAACTGATTATCCGTCCGACACCCCCACCTGAACCAACGCCGGAAGAGAAAACGCCCGACGACCCCTCTTTATTTTTGTTTAAACAACTGGACAAAATTTCCAAGGATTTCTTTGGTGAGTCCATCCTCCGGATCGGCCAGCGGATGAAACGCAATTACCCATCCCCCCTTCAAAACTCTTTTGATCCTTATGTCTTTGGATATGCCCCCATAAAGATGATCATTCCCTATTTTCTGGACTTGTATTCAACCTTATATCAGCAAGATACAAGCCCAACGAAAAACGGCAACAGAAGCACCTTCCTTCAGCAAGCCTTGTCCAACTACGGGATTCTTTTTGACGCTTTGAACTCCGAGAGCCCCCGAAACGTGGCCCCTTCGCCGCGCGATACGCACCCAGCCCCCTAGTCAGGACTCCTTAAGTTGCGGGTTCTGTTTCTCAGCCACCCCCTTTGTACAAGCCCAACCACCCCCGACCATGTCTTCCCAAACCCCACCCCTTGTGCAATCCCACCACCCTCGACCTTATCTTCCTACCCCCCGCCGTTTGTGCAGACCCAACCACCCTCGACCTTATCTTCCCACACCCCACCGTTTGTGCAGACCCACCACCCTCTCCTTGCGGGAGGGTCGAAAGTGCCTTGGCACTTTCGGGGAGGGGTCCTCCTCTAGCCTCATCTCTAAAAACCCCCAACATCCTCCAATTTAAAAACCAATCCCCAGCCGTTGTCATCAACTCTGTCGAAAAACCCCGAACCATCCACCTTAAGACCAACCCTCAACGTCTTTGAGCAAAACTTTCCCCCTCAGAAAAGTTTATGCGGAACCCAGTTCTCCTCTGCTATACAGCACATACCATTCCATTAAAGAACCAAACCCCCAGCCGTTGTCATCCCGGACGCCCCTTTTTCAGGGGCGATCCGGGATCCCATTTTCCTTCTTCTTTGCCGGTTTTTATCCTTCGAGTTGACCAAATTTTTCTCTCCCATCCCCAGCCCTTTATGCATGCCCACCACCCCCAAAGGCGCGAACACGGAATCTCATTTTCTTCTATTTTCCCTTTTACCACCCAACTTGTCCTGCCCCGCCTTCCTGGGGCTCGCCCCAGCCAGCATGCCCTTTGGTTTTTCTTCGTGATTATTTTGTATGAATCTGGCTATATATCAGCCCAAAATCATATAAACTGCCGAATATCATGCCGCGCCTTTCTTCCGACCATCTCACCCTTAAAGATAAACTATCCCTCATCAACTGGGGGCTTGTCGGCGTCATCGTTACGATCGGCTTGATCGGCATCGCCCTTCTTTATTCCGCCGGGGGCATGAGCTGGACACCATGGGCCAGTGCTCAGGCCACACGTTTTGCAGCGGGGCTTGTCCTCATGCTCCTTTTAGCGCTCGTGGATATTCGCTTTTGGCTCCGCACCGCCTACCCGCTTTACTTCTTCATGTTTCTGCTCCTTATCGTTGTCGAGATCATGGGCCATGTCGGCATGGGTGCGCAACGATGGATCAATCTGGGATTCTTTGTCCTCCAACCCTCGGAGTTAATGAAAATCACCCTTGTGTTAGCGCTGGCCCGCTATTTCCATGGGCTTGATCCCGACGAAATAGGCCACCCGCTTGTCCTGATCCCGCCGGTCTTGATGGTCTGCGCCCCGGTCGGCCTTGTCCTGCTCCAACCCAATCTTGGCACCGCCACCCTGCTGATGCTGGCCAGCGCAGCTATCTTTTTCGTTGCTGGCGTCCGATGGTGGAAATTTGTGCTGGTCGGGCTCGCCGCCTGCATCATTCTGCCCTATGCGTGGCATCATCTGCACGATTATCAAAAAGCGCGTCTCATGACCTTTATCGACCCCAATGCCGACCCGCTGGGCGCAGGCTACAATATCCTGCAATCCAAAATAGCCCTAGGGTCCGGCGGCCTGTGGGGCAAAGGCTTTGGGATGGGCACCCAAAGCCAACTCCAATTTCTCCCTGAAAAACACACGGACTTTATCTTCGTTGTTCTGGCCGAAGAATTCGGCCTTATCGGTGCCGTCGGCTTGCTTCTCCTTTATGTCATTCTGCTCGGCTATGGCTATATGATTGCGCTGTCCTCACGCAGCCAATTCGCACGCCTGACCGCCTTTGGCCTGACGACAAGCTTTTTCCTGTATGTATTCGTCAATGTTGCCATGGTCACCGGCACGATCCCTGTCGTCGGCATTCCTTTACCCCTCGTTTCTTATGGCGGGACGGCCATGCTCACGCTTCTAATCGGCTGCGGCCTGCTTTTAGGCATCTCCGTCCATCGCGACATTCGAATTTCACGCACTGGAAACACTGAATTCTAAAAGCAGATTCTACTTTTTTTGGTAGCTACCCAAAAAGGGTTGGAACTTACCTATTTTCAGCAAAACACTTTATTTTCATTACGTTATAATCAAATTTCTTTGCATGAAAGTTTTTTCAGTTGCTCTTTTTTCGGATAGAATATGTTCAGGCGAGAGAGAAAAACACCCCTCGCGGAAAAACGAAAAAAGGATAGTAACGTGCTTGTAGAATTATCACCCTTGGCCTATCTGACCCTATGTGGTCTTGTTCGCGACGCTCAAGAATTCGATAGCGACGCGGGGCCCTTATTGGAACGCACAGCGAACGAGCTGATGGGCGCCACGGCAGGCGGCATGATCTCCTCTGAACTCGCCGAGAAACCGGAGCATCTTGAGGCCCTACGCCGCGGAGGCTTTCTGGCTGGCTAAAAACAAGCCTCCCCCTCCTTTCCTCAACAAGGCCTTCTTTGAAGGCCTTTTTTGTGGATTCCAAGAATTTATGGTTAATTCTCTCTTATCCAAGAAAGTAATCCGGAATTCCCATTGACAGGAAATATCCCTCCCCTTAGTAAGAAAGTATGACGAAAAGAAACGAAAACGAACCGAAATGGCTGGATAACCTGCGCGCCCTAATTTCGCACAGGGGTTTAAATCCGCGCGCCCTGTCTTTAAAAGCAGGATTAAACGCAACAGCCGTCCGGGACATGCTCGAAGGCAGAGCCCGTTTTCCACGTTACGACACGGTTGAAGCCCTCGCCAAGGCGTTAGAGGTCACCCCAGCCCAACTTATGGGCGGCACGCCGCAAACCGTCCTTTCTGAAAAAAGAATAGTCCCCGAATCCGACCCGCTGGCCGATGACGACTTGAATTTACTAACGGAAATCATTACCCGCCTTCAGGAAGTCGCACAAGAACATAAACAAAACCTAAAGCCACGCGATTTCGCGGCGATGGTGACCACGATTTACCGCCAAGTTCAAGACAGCCAATCCCCCCAAAACGGAAAATCCAGCCTTGATCCGAGCATCAGTCACCTGATTACTTACGAAACGTTACGCAAACGTGCCGTTGGGGAAAAATAATCCGCCTTCCCCTTCCCCTACGCAATCAAAAATTTTATTAACCCTTCCCCAGTCAACACAAAGTTCTTGCTCTTTTTGGGTAGGTAAAATTCTATTCAAAATAATCTATCCTGTTGATATTTATAAACACGTATTTATTTCAAACAAATAAAGTAGTGATATTTTACGTTAACAATATATCTTATGCGGATATATAACCTACCAAATTTTGTTATCTGAATGTAATTTTAGCTTTGAAAATTCCATACGATTGTGCTAATGATATATCCTACAATTTGGAATTTTTCACACACACTATTTAACAGGGCGCATAAAAAGAATGAGTGATCAAGGGGAAAAAATTATTCACCTCGCACGCGAAATGCTCCGTGACGGTCGTGAACCAGAAAACAAATCCTATAAAGAATCCATCTGCGAAAGCCACAACCTGTTTACCTTAAAGGCCGCAGCCCTTACCGCGATGATTGCCTCCTTTGGCAGCGCCTCGGTAACGCATCTTATTGATGAAATCCGCCGCCCGATGAATCGTTACGAGCGCGTGGAGATTGAAGCCCTTCTTTTTTACGCGGCCAAACAACGCGCTATGTCTCAAGCCGAAATCGCCAAACAGATCGAAAAGCACCTTTCGCTAACATCCATCATGGATTCCTGTGCGCTTGACTACAAACGTATTCGCGATTATCTGCGGGAACAGATTTCCCTTAAAGAAGCAGGAAATTAAGCCGCTTGAGCTTCTGAATCTTGAAGGCAGTTACCGGCAAGGTTCGTAACGCCCTCGATCCACGCCTCAACATCGCCGCCGTCTGCGGTCAAAATCACGCCATCGACCGCGAGATTTTCGGAAACAACTTCGATATTCCCATCCTTAAGCTCGGCATGCACATCATCGGAAGCCGCGACAGAAAGCCCCGCACTCTTGGGAGAAAGAGCCAACAGCCCGACGCCTGAACCGATAGCCGCAATAGGCTTCTTCGCCTCAAGGAAGTGGTTGACGATCCGGCGCGTATGTAAATTGTCTTTAAGCTTAGCAACGCCGCGCTCCCCGCCGATCAGGATAAGCATATCGTGGTCCGACCCCATAGCCGTAGAAATAGAATCATCGACGGTAAAATAATGCCCCCAAGCGTTATCCTGCCATCCATTAACCAAGCCCTGCTCCGGCGCAATAATTTTGTAGGGCTTGCTTTCCTGCGTCATGGCCCGCTGAACAGCCGTCATGTGATTTTCGTCGAAACCGTTGGCAACAAGAATAGCTATGCTTGGATTGGCAAGCGTCATGCTCATAAGGTCATCTCCTGCACTAAAACAAAGGTGCATGGCCCGTAAAAGGTCCATGCGAAAGCGTGAATATTTTCTTGGTGAGCGCGGAATATGCCATAAAACCCGAAGGATACAAAGGAAAGTTTTACTTTCCGGCGATTTTTTCGAAAAGGGAGAAAAATTAAAGAAAGCTTGACGTTTTCATACGCGAGTCTGGAATATTTACCATATTTTAGGGTTAGGTGTATGTATCTTAAACAGGTATTAGCCCTTCTATGGGAAGATAGAGTTCATGAGAATGTGGGAATTCGATGACAGTAAGGCTGCGCCCTCCAACCTTGTGCTGGAGCAGGACTTCATCTTGCGCATCCGAAGGCTGCACCGTCTTGGGACACCACACCTAATCGCGAACATCCAGCTCTCGCAAATACCGGCAGATTACAGTGGGCGAGGCACGATAGACGATGCGCAAAGGCGCATACAGGCGCTCATATTGGCCCAAAAAGGAACCTATTGCGAAGTCAGCAATGGAGACGTGTTTATCATCTGGCCAAAATCGACGATCAGCAAGGTTTTCCCGGAGCAAGTCATGATGGTGACGCTGCCTTATGGGGTAGCTGACGAAGACTTTGAAAAGTATGTGCAACTATTCAACCTACCGGAAGATTACACAGCGCTGAGGGAACGCGCCAATTTTTATGTCAACAGCACGCGCGAGTCAGCGGCCTCAACGGAAGACGAGAATTCCCCGACCGCCCTTTTAAAAAGCGAAGCGACGCGCGGGCCCCTCACGGCATGGAGCGTCAACCTGATCGAGCAGCTCACGAAAGAGATCGACCTTTGCCCCTTTATCCGATCCCAATCGGTGTACGAATACCAAAAGCGAGACAACAGTTGGAAGCAGCTCTTCGATGAAGCCTTTATCGGGCTGGAAGACGTTAAAACCAAATTCTTCCCGCATATAGATCTCACGCAGCCCAAGCACTTGTTTTTAGATCTATGCCAGGTCCTTGACCGAAGCCTACTTGAAACGCTGACAACCAATTACGATTCGATCAGCGATATGAGCCTCAACCTCAATCTTTCCCTGCACACAGTGCTAGGGCTGGAGTTCGCCCAGTTCACACGGCATATACAGCGCTCGTTCCGGTCGAGAATAGGATTTGAAATCCATTGCGGCGATATCTTCCAAGATTTCGGCCAAACACTCAACGCCATAGGGGTTCTGCGACAAGAAGGTTTCCAAATCACGCTGGATGGTATCACGCCGGACATGCTGGCTTATTTGAATTTCTCACATTTTGATTTGGACTTCATCAAAATCAATGTTGGCACAGAAAACGCAAAATCGCTCAAGTACCAGTCGATCCGCGAAAACTTCATGAAATTGCCGAAAGAAAAAGTGATCTTCTTCCATTGCGACAACGAACAAGCCCTCGTCGCTGGCATTGATTTGGGCGTGACGAAATTCCAAGGCTGGCTGATCGACGATAAAGCGCGCAGTTGGCGCAAGGGCTAAGGTCAGGACTCCTAGAGCCTTTTTCCGAAAAGGTTGTCGCCCTTTCTGTTGTCGGAAAAGGCTCTAACTCTTTACTGCCGAGCAGATTCACGCGTTTAGGTCGTCGTCTAAGGACGCCA
>JBFWLD010000027.1:0-13557 GCA_050252315.1 Bdellovibrionales bacterium | reverse complement strand
AAATCAAGGTTCGGCAACTCAGGCTTCCTTCTTCAAACCCGCATCTTCGATCACGGTATCAAGCTCCATCACATGCTCGTTAATTTGGCTGATGGCCGAAACCAGTTCATTGATGATTTCCCCGCGACGATGGTTTGTCGCGCTGCCTTCGTCGGCTGATGTCGCCGAGTTGGCATCGCGTAGCTTCTTGTCCATAACGATCAGGCGCGTTTCAAGCTGATCCTTTTGTTGGACCATGATTTGCGCGAGTTGATCGTGCATGGCCTCAATCTGAATGACGGAATCGTGCCATTGCTCATCCAGCTTGCCGATCAAGCTCTGCATCTGTTCGACGAGGATTTCTTTGGTTTCGCTCATATCGACGACCGGAGCCTCCATCGACCCGCCCTCGAAGACCCCGCGATCCTGCATTTGGGTGAGGGCTGGCACCAATTGACCCAACTGCCCGGCAACGGTCCCAAGCGTCCCGGTAAGTTGTCCCAGCATGCTCAGCCGTTGCATGACGTTTTCGACTTGTTCGGCGATGGTCGAGAGCTTGCTGAAGCTTTGCGCGGCCCATTGCTCGGTCTTGCCAAAGGTCGCCGTAGCCTGCTTTTCGAAGCGGTTGCCCAGATCCGAGATAATGTCGCTGAACTTCGTGCGTGTTTCGGAAAGGCGTTCCTGTTCGGTTTTAAGTGACGCAATAGCCTGCGACATGGTGGTCCCGGTCGAAGTCGTTTGCTGCGCCATGACTTTGCCGTGAGACGACAGCTCTTCCAGATGGATTTCCGCAGCCTCAGCCTGTTGTTGGATTTGAACCTCGAGACGCTGCATCAAAGCGTGGCTCTTTTCGGCAAGGCTTTGGACGGAGCTAAAGCTCGACTGGCTGTTCTGGCCGACCGAGGCGATAAGCTGTTCATTATTCGCGCGCAGCTCAATCAACAGCGAGTTAATCAGATTGCCGTCGCGCCGTACCTGCGAGGTGGCGTCGCTCATGGCGCGTTGTGCAGCGTCAAAGCTGGCAACGATGGATTCCATACGGTGCGTGGCGGTGACGACCTGTTCGCTCAGCCCTTCGTGGCGTTCGCATATATTAGTGACGGCACGTTCCATTTTCTCAGCGCTGGATTCCGTACGCGCCGCCAGCGATGCCATATTTTCTTCGGCATTGACCGTGCTTTCAAGCCGGGCTTCGGCGCGTGTGATAATTTGTTGCAAGTTGGTTTCGCCGCGACCCAAGGTGCGAACCGCCTCGTTGAAACGCGTTTTGACGGTGTCCGTGGTTTCGTTCAAAAGCTTGCCGCTGGCCTGCATCAGGTTCAGCGCGGCAAACATGCGTTCGCCCATTTGGTTGGTGGCGTTGGCCAATTGCTGAACCACCTGATGGCTTTGACCGGCGCTGCTGCGCAAGGCCTGTTCCGCTTTGCTAAGCGTTTGCAGCGACTGCGAGATGTGGTTGCCTGCCAGATGGGTGACTTCGGACATATTTTGGATGCGTTCCTGCATATAGGGAACAAGGCTTCCGATTTGGCGCAGTCCGCGTTCTTGCGTTTCGGACAAAGACTGCGCGGTTTGTGTCAGCGTGCCGGACAGAACGCGGATGGATTCTTCCTGATCCGAGCCTTGTTGCTGCAAGGACGCCAGTACCGCATTCAAGTGCGCGGTTACCGAGGTCAGCATATCATGCTGCGCATTCATGGTGCCGGTATAGCCCAAAGCGCTTTGCTGCACGCGTTCGAAATTCTCGGTCATGTTTTTGACCATGGCTTGGAACAGGGAGCGCGTCTCTCCCTCGAACGTAAAGCGCGTAGAGCCTTCTTCGGTTTCCACGGTCACATCCGGCACTTGCGAGAAATATTGCCGCAACCGATCCAACGCGCGCGCCATATCGCCGATAGCATCGTCCCGCTCCAAACCCCAAACAGGATTCTCTAAATCGCCTTCCTGCATGTTTTTCACGCACTGGATTAAAGCTTTCATGGGAGCGGATTGTTTGTTTTGGCGGAGCATAAGAATAACGACACCTGCGATGCCGAGCATGGCGATGCCCGCCCACGCCGTAAGCATCATCAGCAAGCTCCAGCCCTTAAGGTCGGTAAGGGCAGAAAGGCGTTGCGCCGCCGCCGCTGTTTGCAGCCGGTTGTCCAAAGTTGCCAGCGCAGTTGAGGCTTTAAGGATGTCGCTGCTGGTAATGCCGGTACTCATGGCATCGCCGCCTTCTTCGGCCTTGGCGATAATGTCGGCGTAAATATCCGTGATGGCTTTCATATCGCGACGAACGGCGTTGGGGGCTTTATCACCGAGCTTTGTAATATCTTCCCGCGCGGTTTTGAGGTTCATGCGCATATCGCCCAGCGCGGCGCGATCGCGGGTATTCATAAAAGTTTGAGCCGCCCCTAAAAAGCCGCTATAGCCCAAGGCGACGACGGTACGCTCATAAATTTCTTCATCCAGAGAAAAGGCTTTGTCCGGCGCGGCAAGCAAGGTTTCGCTACGATCCATTTGGTATTTGACGTACCCGGTCGTGCCCATCAAGAGCATGCAAAAGGTGATAATACCGGCCAGGGCGAGGGTGGGGAGAGAAGACGACTTGGCGAGGTCTTGAGTGGAGGCCATGAAACGCTCTTAAAGGACAAAAAAGAGGGTGCGCACGAACAGGCGCAGGACGAGGCAGAGTAGTCGATTTTTGCGAATCAGTCAAAACCCTAATCGCAAAAAAAAGAGAGGGGAGGATGGATTTTATGCCCGGTTTTTACAGCATGAATTGTTCGCGAATGATTCGTTCGCCAAGGTGCTGTTCGGGGTCGAACAAAAGCGTAAACGCGGTGGTGCAGTCCAGCCATATCCGGGCAGAGGCGACATTGCGAATATCAGTTATTCCGGCTTCGACACGGATTGGGCGTTTTTCCGTCTCTAAAACCTCGATGGTAATCACCGAGCTTTGCGGCAGCACGGCGTAATGCCATCCGCGGGGACGAAAACCGCTGATGGCGGTCATGATTAGGGTGTTGGAATCGAGCGGCATAATAGGACCGCCAGCGGAATGGTTGTAGGCCGTACTACCCGCCGGAGTCGAAACAAGCAGGCCATCCCCGCTGAATCGGTTGATCCGTTCAATCCCATCCACACAAACCCGAAGTTTCGCGGATTGGGCGGATTCGCGCAAAAGAGTCACTTCATTGACCGCCACGGCGGAATAAACTTCGCCGGTCGTCGTCGTGCATTCGGTGCGTAAGGGGTGCAGCGCGACTTTTTGCGCATGCTCGATGCGGTTGAGAAGATCGTCCGGATTGAATTCATTACATAAAAACCCGACAGAGCTTGTCCGACGCAAGGCATAAACCGCTTTGCCCTTATCGAGAAGGTTGTGCAAAGTTTTAAGGACATGCCCGTCGCCGCCGAGCACGACGACAATATCGGCCTCGGCCATCGGAACATGGCTGTAGCGATTCTCCAGATAACGCAGGGACTCTTGAGCTAAAGGCGTCGGGGAAGCGGCAAAAGCTATTTTCATTAATAACCATCGTTAGAGATTAAAGAGAATTCAGTACGCTCCAGCCACTATTAATGATCAATTAACGATTCTTGCGCAACTGTAAACATCGGGATTTATTACTTTCTTGGGGGTAAAGGGGAAACAAATGCATATCGACCTGCGTGTTTTAGAACTTTTGTCATCAAAAATTTGCCATGACCTCATCAGTCCCGTCAGTGCGATCAATAATGGGGTAGAGCTGATTGAAGATATTGGCGGCTCGGTCGTGGACGAAGCGATGAAGCTTATCGGCGACAGTGCCGCGCAATCTTCGCGACGGTTGCGCGTCTTTCGCGTGGCCTATGGCCGGGCGGGAAGCGAAGCGAATCTGCCGTTGCGAGATATGTGTCAGGTCGCCCAGCAATATTTTACGGCGGGGAAGATCAAATTGAACTGGGACGAATCACTGGAAATCCCCGGCCTTGCCGAACGGCGCGGTGCGCTCAAGACCTTGATCAATTTGATGATCATGTCGGATGAAGTGCTGGCTTATGGTGGTACGATCACGCTGAAACGACTCGATGACGAGACGCAAACAGGCTGCCGCATCGAAATTGAGGGGAAGGGCGCTCAGCTTTCTTCCCCTTTTCAGGAGGCTCTTTATGCCCGAACGGAAATTGACGATCTCACGCCGCGTACGATTCAGCCCTATATCACGGGGCGCTTTGCCGCGCATTTTTCCTTGGAAATCACTTATAAAATGCCCCGCGAAGACCTCTTGGAATTGACACTAGTTTCGCCTGCGGTTGAATACGATGCCGTTCAGTCGGAATAAGGGTTTTTTAAGGTTTGTTTATCAAACTTGCCACTGCCTGTACGGAGGCGATTCTGACTTGTTAAAGGACTAGGCCCATGGATGATTTGTTGCGCGACTTTTTAACAGAAACTAACGAAAGCATCGCGGAGCTTGATGTCGAGATTGTTCGGCTTGAGCAGAATCCGGACGACCCGGAATTGATCGGCAGCATTTTTCGTCTGGTCCATACCATTAAAGGAACTTGCGGCTTTTTAGGATTGCCGCGATTGGAAAAGGTCGCGCATGCGGGCGAAAACGTTCTGGGTAAATTCCGGGATCGTGAGCTTCAAGTCACCCCCAATGCCGTAAGCTTGATTTTCCGTTCGATCGACAAAATTAAAGAGCTTCTAGCCGTTTTGGAAGAAACGGAAGCCGAAGCCGAAGGGGACGACAGCGATCTGATCGCGGACTTGAATGCCTTGGCCGAAGGGAAAGACAGTGCTGTGGGTGATTCGTCTTCCGCTTCTTCTGGCTCGGCGGCTCCGCCTACTACAGCCCAGTCGTCAGATGCGCCGGAAGCTCAAGCGCCTTCGTCGGAAGAACCGGATGAATTCGGCTTTGTTCCGGTGCGCGCCGAAGAAACCGGCAAGAACCTTGAACCGCCGAAAAAGGAATCCAGCGCCGCGGCCCAGAATTCTAAAACGGTCAGCCCGGCGGCGGAAGGTGCTGTTAAGGAATCCGCCGTTTCCAACCAAACCATTCGCGTCAGTGTCGAACAGCTTGAAAATTTGATGGTGATTGCCAGTGAATTGGTTTTGACCCGCAATCAGTTGAATCAGATTTCGCGTACACAAAAGGACAATCCTTTTGCCGCGCCGCTTCAACGTTTGAACCATGTCACGTCCGAGCTTCAGGAAGGCGTGATGAAAACCCGTATGCAGCCGATCGGCAATGCTTGGTCTAAATTGCCTCGTATCGTCCGCGATCTTTCACTTGAACTTGGTAAAAAGATCGACCTGCAAATGATGGGGGCCGACACGGAATTGGATCGTCAGGTTCTCGAGCTTATCAAAGATCCTTTGACTCACATGGTCCGCAATTCCGCCGATCATGGGATTGAGGAGCCGCAAGACCGCCTCATGGCCGGGAAACCGGAAGTGGGCGTGATCCTGCTGAACGCGTTCCACGAGGGCGGCCATATTATCATCGAAATTTCGGATGACGGCAAAGGCCTTTCGATGGATAAAATCAAAGCCAAGCTTGTCCAAAACGGTATGGCGTCCGAAAGCGATCTGGCGGTCATGAGCGACCAGCAGATCATGCAATATATCTTCAAGCCGGGCTTTTCAACGGCGACAAAGGTCACGGCGGTTTCCGGTCGCGGCGTGGGCATGGATGTCGTCCGAACGAATATCGAGAAAATCGGCGGCACCATCGACTTGCAATCCATGGAAGGCAAAGGCTCGCGCTTTTTGATTAAGATTCCGCTGACGTTGGCAATTGTTTCGGCGCTTATTGTCGAGTGCGCGAGCGAACGTTTCGCCATTCCTCAAATCAGCGTTATCGAACTGGTCCATGCCTCGGCTCAAAGCGAGTATAAGGTCGAGCATATCAACAATACGCCGGTCCTTCGCTTGCGTAATCGGTTGCTGCCGTTGGTTTCCTTGCGGCGCATCTTGAAGATCGGCGAAGAAAAACGCGAAGAGGAAATGTCCTTTATCGTCGTGGTTCAAGTCGGCAGCTCGACGTTCGGCATTATCGTGGATCGCGTCTTCGATACCGAGGAAATCGTGGTCAAACCCGTCTCGCCGATCTTGCGCAATATCGCCATGTTCTCCGGCAACACCATCTTGGGCGACGGCAGTGTCGTGATGATTTTGGACCCGAACGGCGTGGCCACCCAAGCCGGTGAAATCCACACGGCCTCCGATACGGCCATGGGCCGCCGGATGCAGTCCGAGCACGGACGCGGTCTGGATAAACAATCCTTGCTGCTTTTCCATGCGGACGGCGATTCTCCCAAGGCCGTTCCTTTGTCCTTGGTCGCGCGATTGGAAGAAATCGACCTTGCCACGGTCGAGCATTCCGAAGGAAAGCCGGTCGTCCAGTATCGCGGCAAGTTGATGCCTTTGGTCCCGCTTGACGCCTCCTTCCAACTGAAATCCGAAGGGATGCAGCCTATTCTGGTGTTCAGTGAAAGTGAACGGAGCATGGGGCTGATCGTGGACGAAATCATCGACATTATTGAGGATCACGTTGATATCAACCTGTCCGCCCAACGTCCGGGCTATCTGGGCAGCGCGATTATCGCAGGCAAGGCAACGGATATGGTGGATACGGGCCATTATCTCGCGCAAGCCTATCAGGATTGGTTCGGCGTCCAGACGGATACCTCGTTTGGCGACGAAAAACTGCATCGCGTCTTGCTTGTGGACGACAGCCCGTTTTTCCGGAATCTGTTGACGCCGTTGCTCAGCGTTGCCGGGTACACGGTCACCACGGCTGAAAATCCAGCTCAAGCCTTGAAACTGCGCGAGGATGGCGAAGAATTCGACGTCATTGTCAGCGATATCGAAATGCCGGGTATGAACGGGTTCGATTTTGCCTCGACGATCCGTAAGGAAGGCGGGCAATGGGGCGATCTGCCCATTATTGCTTTGTCCTCTCATGCAACGTCTCGCGATGTCGAGCGGGGCAGAGTGGCAGGCTTTACGGACTATGTCGCCAAATTTAATCGGGAAGCGCTCCTTGCTTCGCTTCAACAGACGCTCAGCAATATAAGGGTTAACTCATGACAACAACGAATCTTCCCGTAGCTTCCGGTAAATCTGTTCCTGCGACAACGGATACGACGTCCGCTCGCGAATTCGTCACGATGGTCATTGATGGGCAGATTTTCGGCATTCCTGTCTTACAGGTCCAAGATGTTTTGGGGCCCCAAAAGATTACGCGCGTGCCTTTGGCTCCGCGCGAAGTTGCAGGATCGCTTAATCTGCGTGGCCGAATCGTAACGGCGATTGACGTGCGCACAAGACTCGGACTGCCGCCGGTAGGAGAAAACGTCCGGAGCATGAGTGTCGTTGTCGATCATAATGGCGAGTTTTACAGCCTTATCGTCGATCAGGTCGGGGAGGTTATGGGGCTTTCCGCCAGCGATTTCGAACAAACTCCGGCAACCTTGGATGAACGGTGGCGGGAAATCTCGGACGGCGTTTATCGCTTAAAGGACACGCTGCTGATTGTTTTGGATGTTAAGCGTTTGTTGAGGTTAGAAGAATTGACGGCTGCCTAAAATTTGGCGTACGTCTTTTTCTTTAGGTGCGATTGGTGAGATCGTCCGTAAAGGACGTCGTGATTTAGTCCCTTGGGACGATGGTTTTATTCAATGAGGTTCTTATGAAATCATGTTTGATTGTTGATGACAGCCGGGTGATCCGGAAAGTCGCTCGGCAGATATTCGAGGCGCTTGATTTTACCTGTGAAGAAGCAGAGCACGGTCAACAAGCCTTGGAAGCCTGTGAAAAGAATATGCCCAATGTTGTTTTGCTTGATTGGAATATGCCAGTTATGGACGGCATGGAATATTTGCGAGCCCTGCGAAAACTACCCGGCGGCGGCGAACCGGTCGTCGTGTTTTGTACGACGGAAAACGATATGAAGCATATTCAGGAAGCCATGACGAATGGCGCCAATGAATATATCATGAAACCTTTTGATGCGGATATCGTACGAAGCAAGCTTTCGCAGCTCGGCGTGCTGGATGACTAATCTTCAAAGGCTATAACAACGAACCTGACATTGGTGCACATGAGTCCTATCACAAAAGATACCGTTATGAATGAAGACGAGTGCCCCGAAATTTATCGGGTGATGATCGTTGATGACTCGGCCTTTATTCGCGGGGCGATTGCTCGCGCTATTGAAAGCGATCCTTGTTTGCGCATAACCGTTTCCGTCAGCAATGGCGAGCAGGCGATCCGCGCCCTTCAGCGCGAACCGGTTGATGTGATCGTTCTTGATATTGAAATGCCGGTCATGGACGGGCTCACGGCCTTGCCGAAACTCAAGGAAATAGATGGCGCCGTCCAAATCATTATGGCGTCAACCTTGACTCAGAAAAATGCCGAAATCAGTTTGCGAGCCATGTCGCTTGGCGCAACGGATTACATTCCCAAACCTTCGAGCAGCCACGAAGTTACAGGAGCCGCCGATTTCCGGCGCGAACTGGTCGAAAAGGTCAAAGCGTTGGGTTCTCTTGCCCGACGGTCCGGCGTTCGTGAACCTGTTGTTAAACCCGACGCTCCACCTATCGAGAAAAAGGCTTCGCCACCGATGTCTCCTGCTTCTACCCCGGCTGCGGCTCAGCCCAGCACGACACGTTCTTCGGCTTCTCCCGCGTCAACGGCGGCAACCAAAAGACCGGCCCCGCTCCCGATTTACGCCAAGAAGGAAATCGTTTTGCGTAAAGAGCCCGTTGTTAAGCCCGACATCTTGGCCATCGGAAGTTCGACCGGCGGGCCGCAGGCTTTATTCCGCGTGGTCAAAGATATGGGGCCGAACCTTCGCCAGCCCATCGTTATTACGCAACATATGCCGCCTTCTTTTACGACCAGTCTGGCGGAGCATATCACCCGTCAATGCGGTGTGATCTGTAATGAGGCTCAAGATGGAGATATTTTGCAGGCGGGCCAGTATTACATCGCCCCCGGCGATTTCCATATGCTGTTGCAAAAAACGCCTGATGGAACGCGCGTCAAACTGGTGAAAGACCCGCCGGAGAATTTCTGTCGGCCTTCTGTCGATCCTATGTTGCGGTCGCTTATTCCGGTCTATGGCAAAAATATCCTCGTGATTATTCTAACCGGCATGGGGCAAGATGGAGCCCGCGGCAGCGATGTTATCGTCCAAAGCGGCGGAACTATTATTGCGCAGGATGAGGCTACCAGTGTGGTTTGGGGCATGCCGGGGGCTGTGGCCATGTCCGGTTTATGCACGGCGGTGTTACCTGTTAATGAAATTGGCGGCTTTGTTCGTCAAACGGCGATGAGGACGTGAAATGAAGCCAGAAGATTTCGAACTTTACGCGACGCTGGTTAAACAAAGGTCAGGGCTCGTCCTTTCCAAAGATAAGACCTATCTTCTTGAATCTCGTTTGACGCCTGTAGCTCGTAAGTACAATTTCAAAACGCTTGAAGAGTTGGCCCAGTCCGTCCGAACCAAACGCGACGAACAAATGTTGCGAGACATTACGGAAGCGATGACCACGAACGAGTCCTTTTTCTTCCGCGACACAAAACCGTTTGAACAGTTTCGCAAGATCCTTTTGCCTGAATTATTGCGCACACGCGCCCCCAAAAAGCAAATTAGGCTTTGGTCGTCTGCCTCGTCGAGCGGACAGGAAGCCTATTCCCTTGCGATGATTTTGTCGGAAGAGGCGGCCCGGCTCCAGGGATGGAAAACGGATATATTGGGTACGGATTTGTCTTCCGAAATGGTGGAGCGCGCCAAGGGCGGCATTTATTCCCAGTTCGAGGTCCAGCGCGGCCTGCCGATTACGCTTTTGATGAAGTATTTTTCTCAGATCGGTACGGATAAGTGGCAGATCAAGGACCCCATCCGTCAAATGGTGCAATATCGCGAAGGTAATTTGTTGGCGGATTTCGGACCTGTCGGGGTGTTCGACGTTATCTATTGCCGAAATGTTTTGATTTACTTTGACCAACCGACCAAGTCACGCGTTTTGGATGCGATAAGCCATGTGTTGGCCCCAGACGGCGTGCTTTTCCTTGGCGGAGCTGAAACGGTCTTGGGCATCTCCGACAAGTTCAAACCGCTTGAACATGAACGCGGCATGTACGTTCTTACCAATCGTCCTGACACGGGCATGTTGCCAAAGAACAGCCCTCAAACAGCGTCTTTGGGCGTCCCTGTTGGGGGGGCTTCTGCTTCTGCCGCTGTCTAGTCATTAGACGACCCCCTAGAGCAGATCGTGATTAGGTTGGCGTCCTTAGACGACAAACTAAGCGCGTGAATCGGCTCGGCAGCAATGCGTTAGAGCCTTTTCCGGCATTAGAAAGCGCGTCAACCTTTTCGGAAAAGGCTCTAAACGCGTGAATCGGCTCGGCAGCAGAGAGTTAGCGCCGGTCGCGAAAAGCGAGCGGTTTGGTGATAGCCCATCAAATTTTTCCCGTTTAAATTTTCCCGTAGCCCACAAAAAAAAGGCCCGCTGAGCGAGCCTTTTTTGTTTTGGCTTTATGGCCTTTAGATTAAGTGCGTTGCTGCAACTTAACCGGTTCCGTTCCGGGAGGATCGCGCAAGACATAGCCGCGACCCCAAACCGTTTCAATGTAATTGTCGCCATCCGCAGCCTGAGCCAATTTCTTACGCAGCTTACAGACAAAGACGTCGATAATCTTCAATTCCGGTTCATCCATCCCGCCATACAGGTGATTGAGGAACATTTCCTTCGTCAGGGTTGTTCCCTTGCGCAGGCTCAAAAGCTCCAGAATGCCGTATTCCTTGCCGGTGAGGTGCAAGGGCGATCCGCTGACTTCAACGGTGCGGGCATCGAGATTGACGGTCAGCTTACCGGTGCGGATAACGCTGTCCGAGTGGCCTTTGCTGCGGCGGATAATGGCATGAATACGCGCCACCAACTCGCGACGGTCGAAAGGTTTGGTCAGATAATCGTCGGCACCAAAGCCAAGTCCTTTAATTTTGTGATCCAGTTCGGAAAGACCGGAAAGGATCAGGATTGGCGTCGTAACACGGGCGGCGCGAAGGCGACGCAAGACTTCATATCCATCAATATCGGGGAGCATCAGGTCGAGTATGATGATGTCGTAATCATACAATTTGCCGATTTCCAATCCATCTTCTCCCAGATCCGTGGTATCGACGATAAAGCCTTCGGCTTGAAGCATAAGCTCGATACTTTTGGCAACGGATGTGTCATCTTCTACAAGCAGAACACGCATGTCATTCCTCATTAAAGCAAAAGATCATTATTCTTTGGCAAACATCATCAAGCCGACCGGCGGCCTCTTTTGAGAGACTCAGTTGGCCCCGGCGTTAACCTTACTTTACGATTACTCGCTAAGAAAGTTTAACAAAAAGTAAACATTATTAACAAGAAATATTTTAATCTTTTCGTTTCATGACAAATTATCGAAAGATATTTTCTATCTGACTGATTTATATAGAAAATAATTTAGTTTGCACGTCATTGTGTGAGGCGGGCAGGCAGTGTAAACTTCGTTATAGCTTGGAGATGATGAGGGGAAGGAGAGCGCCTCGTGACCATGAAACCCGTTCTACTCGGCTGTTCCGGCCCGGTTCTAACGCAAGAGGAATCGGCCTTTTTTGCTCAGCTTAACCCTTTTGGCTTTATCCTTTTTCAACGAAATTGCGTGGACGCGGCGCAGTTGCGCGAGTTGACGGCGGACCTGCGCCGAGCTGTGCAGCGACCGGACGCACCGATTTTTATAGATCAGGAGGGCGGTCGGGTCGCGCGTCTAAAGCCGCCAGTCTGGCCCGCTTTTCCGCCCATGCGCCGTCTTGGCGTTCTTTATGAGCAAGACCCTGCGCTTGGACGTATGGCGGTGCATTTGCATGCGTTGTTAACGGCGCGCATGCTTAAAGAGGTCGGAGTTAACGGCAATTGCGCCCCAGTTCTGGACTTGCTTAGGGAGGGCGCCAGCGACGCTATCGGCGATCGTGCGATCAGTTCCGATCCCACCCTTGTGGCCGCAGCGGCAAAGGTTGCGATCGACACCTATCTTAGCCATGGGATTTTCCCGGTTATCAAACATCTGCCGGGGCACGGACGTGTGCGCGTTGATCCGCATGTTGAGTTGCCTTTTGTCGATGCGCCGGTGGAGGTGCTGCGTGCGCAGGATTTTGTGCCGTTTTATCATTGCGCTGGTGCGCCTATCGGAATGAATTGCCACGTCGTTTTTCGGGCCTTAGATCCGGACCAGCCGGTTTCCCTGTCGGCCAAAGTGCATCGGGAAATTATCCGTGGAGAAATCGGATTTGAAGGCTTGTTGTTTAGCGATGATTTAGCCATGGGCGCTATCGGAGCCAAGGATTCGTCATCCGTTGTCCGCGCGTTGGAAGCCGGGGCCGACATTGCGCTTTATTGTTCCGGCAATCTTGACGAAATGCGGTGTGTTTGCGCCGATGTGCCGGATATATCGGAGGAGGCGGTGCAGCGGTGGGAAAGGGCGTGCTTGCTCTGCTCGGAAAGTCAAGATACGGCTTCTTTTGATACGATGCAGGACCGGCTGGCGACCTTGCTGGCGCTTGAGTTTTAAACCATCGGGCGGATTTTGGTATTTTGCATGATCGCGTTATTAAAGGTAGCGCCGGTAATGTCTGCGCCCATGAAATTCGTGTAACTCAAATCCGCGCCGGTAAAGTCCGCATCGCGCAGAATAGCGTTGGTAAAGTCGGAGTAACGCAGATTAGCTCCGGCAAAAGAGGTCTTCAACGCGCGGTTTCCTTCAAAGAAAAGCGGCTCCATCCTAGCCTTGAAAAATTTGCACCCGACCATGGTGCATTTGCCGAAATTCGTACCGCGCAAATCCGCCATATTAAAAGTGCAATGGCGGAAGTCGCTGCTTTTGAGCATCGCAGCCTGTAAGCTGGCATGGGTCAGATCGTGGCCATACCAAATAGAGCGCTCGGCCAACAGCATCGTCAGGTTGGCGTTGTTGAGATGCGGCGCGTTGCGCAGGTCATGATCGGAAAGATCCAACCTCTGCCCATCTTCGCCTTGGGTGCGAAGCCATATCTGATGAAGTTTGATGAGTTCTTCAAGCGGCATCTCACGATCGCCAAGCGTTTGTCCGGCAGGTACGTCCGTCAACGCACCGGCCAGATCGACATTTTCTAGGTTTGAAAAATCCATCATCGTGCCGGTCAGGTTTGCGCCGCGCAGATTGACGTTTTTCAGTTCGCATTGGCTCAGATCGGCTCCGGCAAGATTCGCTCCCGTTAAATTGGCGCCGTTAAGATTGCCGCGGATAATGGTGGATTTGGAAAGATTGGCATCTTCAAAATTAGAATTGATGGCGATGGCCCCGGAAAGTTTGACAGAGCCCAGATTCGCCCCGCGCATATCGACGCCCCCGGTGCCTTCCTTCCAGACATCGCTGTCGCTGGTAAAGGTCAGGCCCTTATCCGGGTCATAGGTCGCGTAAGATCCTTCGCGCAAGTCCGCTTCGGAAAGGTTGGCTCCGGCCATAATCGCGCCGCGCAAGCACGCGCCGCGCAAATCGGCGCGGACCAGACTGGCTTTAGAAAA
>JBFWLD010000026.1:0-13679 GCA_050252315.1 Bdellovibrionales bacterium | reverse complement strand
ATCAGCGCCAAAACAAAAAGGATAATAGCAACAATACTTATATAAATATGACGGCGGGTCGCCAAAGAAAGAAAATCCGGACCGTCTTGGGCCTGTGGAGAAAGCATTGTCTCAATTTGAGGATGAAATTCCATGGCGCAATCGCGGGGTCAGCACTTTGTTGATAGAAAGGAAAGAATCAGAGCGTCCTAACTCTAAGCCGGAATCCTCAAGGTTAAGTTAACGCCCATCGACCTTCGGACGCTTCCGCCTTGCCGAAGAAAAACAATAAGATAAAATACGACCTTCTGAAGTTACTAAAATTTAACCAACAGGGCCCACGGTGAGAAAGTTCACTCTCTTTCAATGACTCTCGTCCCCGCTTCCCGATGGCTGAAACAGTTCTGAATCCAAAACAAAGTCAGGAAATGCTGCTTATGGACCAGCTCCAGCGGCTTAATTCCCGACGTGCCGGGCGTTTGGCGGTTCATCTACATTTCTCAAAATTATCACGCGCCTATAACAATCCGTCTTTTATCCGGATCGCGACGGATTCCTTCAGCCTATTAATCAGCGGATTTGAAGGCCAGTTATTCAGACTGAGCAACAAAGATGTTATCTTTATTGCCACTAACGTAACGGAAACTATGCTGGAAGCGGTCATTGACCGGATTAAAATTCTCTTTTCCCAAGAACCATTATTGGAAACCTATACTATAAAAGGCCAAACACGTTTTTACACCTTTTACGATCTGGAAAAAGATTTCGACGAGTTGCTAAAGACGGTCGCAGAGCTAACCAAAGAGTCCGGCATGTATTCCGTCAACCGGGCCGAACCTTCCCTGCCGCCGCAGCCGCAGCCGATCTACCCCGATATCCTGTCCAAGCTAGAACAGTCCCTCAACAACGTTGACGTCACCAACATCGCCCGAAGGCAAACCGTCTGTACGCTGATCGACGACAGCCACCCGCAACCTTTGTTTGAAGAAATCTATATCTCCATTACGGATCTTCAAAACATCGTCGCTCCGGGCATTGATTTAAACGGGAACATATGGCTGTTCCGTTATCTGACAAAAACCTTGGACCAGCGGCTTATGTTGATGTTAATGCGCGACGGGGTGCCGTCGGACCGCCCGTTCAGCCTGAATCTGAATGTTGAAACCATTCTCACACCGGAATTCGCCCAGTTTGAAGCCAGCATCGTCCCCCAGCTCAAAGGGCGGCTGGTCATCGAAATGAACAAGTTGGACATTTTTTCGGATATGGGGGCCTTCATGTTTGCGCGGGATTACCTGCACGATCACGGATTCCGGCTGTGCATGGATGGCCTGACGCACCACACGCTCCCCTATTTCAACCGGATAAAATTGGGCTTCGACTTACTTAAACTCTATTGGTCGCCGAATGCGCTCGACAATATCCTGCCCAGCATGATCCCGGAAGTCCGTAATATCGTTATGGAAACAGGCCAAGCCCACACTATTTTATGCCGATGTGACGATGAAAAAGCTATCCAAATGGGACAAGAACTGGGGATCGTCATGTTTCAGGGGCGGCAGGTGGATAAACTCCTGACCGCAGCGCGCATCCCGATGCAAACACGGTTCATGTCCTAATTTTTTGAGATCTCTCTTGAAAAAGCTTTTGAGTTTCCTATGTATAGGAAGATTGATGATGTAAAAAGGGAGACTAACGCCCATGAGCGAACAACGCATGGCTTTCAAAGCGGAAGTAAGCCGCCTTTTAGATATTGTGGTGCATTCCTTATATAGCGAAAAAGAAATTTTCTTGCGCGAGCTAATTTCAAACGCGTCAGACGCCTGCGACAAGCTGCGATATGAAGCCCTGACCATGCCGGAACTAACGGAAGAAGACCCGGATTTCCGCATCAAGATTTCGGCAGACCCGAAGGCGCGCACCCTTACGATTGAGGATAACGGCATTGGGATGAGCCGGGACGAGCTAATAGAAAATCTGGGCACGATCGCCCAGTCTGGCACGGCCTCCTTCATCCAAGGCCTGGAGCAGGCGCAAAAAGGAGACATCACGCAAATCGGGCAGTTCGGTGTCGGCTTCTATGCCGCGTTTATGGTGGCGCAGATGGTTGAGGTCGCCTCCCGCAAAGCTGGTACGGAAGAAGCCTGGTGCTGGTGCTCGGATGGCAAAGGCGAGTTTTCGGTAGAAGAAGATTCTCGCAGCACGCGCGGCACGACCATTACCCTTTACCTCAAACAGGGCGAAGACGAATTTCTGGAAGAAGAACGCCTGCGCGGCATCATCAAACTTTATTCCGACCATATAGCGCTGCCGATCTTACTCGGCGACAACGATGATCCGGTCAACCAAGCCTCGGCCTTGTGGCTGCGCAACAAAAACGACATAACCGCCGAGCAATATAAAGAGTTCTACCATCATGTCGCTCACGCCTTTGAAGAACCGGCGATGACCTTACACTGGAAGGCGGAAGGTAAGATCGAATATACGGGCCTACTGTTCGTGCCGGGCATGAAACCCTACGACCTGTTCGACCCGAAACGCCGCCATGGGGTCAAGCTCTTCGTCAAACGCGTCTTCATTACGGACGAAGCCGAAGGGCTGGTTCCGCCGTATCTGCGGTTTCTGCGAGGCGTCATCGACAGCGAAGACCTACCCTTGAATGTCAGCCGCGAGATGCTGCAAGACAACCCAATCCTCGCTAAGATTCGCCAAGGCGTGACGCGAAAAGTTCTCGGCGACCTGAACAAACTGAGCGAAGACAAAGACGCCTATCGCCAAGTCTGGAACGATTTCGGCGCTGTCCTGAAAGAAGGCGTGTACGAAGATACGGAAAACCGGGATATGCTGCTTAAAATCCTGCGATGCCACAGCACGCACGGCCCGGATCTGACATCGCTGGCCGATTATGTCAGCCGCATGAAGGAAGGACAAAAAGCCATCTATTATATGAACGGCGACAATCTGGAGGCTCTCGCCCGCAGCCCGCATCTGGAAGGCTTCAAAGCGCGTGGGATCGAAGTGTTGTTGCTCACGGAAACGGTGGACGATTTCTGGCCGTCAGCGGTAGGCAGCTTCGACGGCAAAGAATTCCAGTCCGCGACTCGCGCGGGGCAAGAGCTGGACAAGATCGCGCCCATAGAAAAGAAAGAAGATAAAAAGGAAACCCCGCCTGAGAGCGCGCTGGGCTCCCTGATTGCTCTGATGAAGCTAACCTTGGGCGATAAGGTCAAAGACGTACGCAGCACGGACCGCCTGACGGACAGCCCGGTCTGCCTTGCCGCTGCCGAGGGCGATATCGACATCCACCTAGAGCGCTTTCTTAAACAACATAATCAAATCCGAACGCCAAGTGCCCGTATTTTAGAGATTAACCCAAGCCATCCGCTGATCCGACGCATGGCGGAAAAGGCAGCCCAAGACGGGGCCAAGGAATCACTAAACGACATCGCATGGTTGCTTTTGGATCAGGCGCGTCTTTTGGATGGCGAACCTTTGGCCGACCCGATCGGGTTCAGCCGCAAACTGGGAGAGGTTTTAGGCAAAGCCTTATAACCCCAGCCTGTTACCCCATATATCGAATTACCTAGCCGCCACATAAGCTTGACGAACACCGGATCTTTCATGATCCGGTCGTTTGTCAGGCGATAGCTTGTCCCAGACGACCTTTGAAAAATCGACAACAGGTGTCCGTCCGACTTTCATGATGGAAGCATAGGTCTTATGGAACCAGCGAGCTATCTGGGACCCCACCCCCAAGGAACGTCCGGGAGACAGCACCCTCTCGCCTTCCAGAAGCTCGACGGAAGGCAACACAGAGGGCGCCCTGTTAATGGCAACAGAAACCTTATCGAAAAGAGACTGATAGGAAGAGGAAATCCGGCCCTTTTCGGAAGCCAAGGGCGGCATCGAAGCCACTTTTCGACCATTGACAAAAATTTCAAAACCGTTGGCAACCGCGCGCGACACATCCTGATCAAGCGACGGGTTCGTCCCAGCGCCGAAATCAAGCGCCGCGCGGCGAAAGGTGTCTAGCTGATGGATAGCGCTACGGGTTACGGCCTGATGGCCCAAAGTCGCCGGGGCGGGCATCTGCCAAACCGCAACGCCTAAAAGAGCCACACTCAACAAAGGGATTGCCTTCTCTCTCAGAGAGGCCATAGATACTCTTGGAAACCTTCCCCCCTGCATCTGAACCGCTAAACTTGTCATTCTCTTGCCCCTTTCGGCTCTACGAAGAGCAACCTAGGCGCGAAATATGGTCTTTTTGGGGTCGGGACGGGGCGTTATCATGACAACTTATTGAATCCTATAACAGAATCCTTTTTCCGCAGCCAAATCCCTTCCCCGACCAAAACCGGCCAATAATCTGTTGTGCCGCCCCCCCTTTTACGGCTATGATCCAACCGTGATGAAGGATGCGATCCCCTCTCTTTATGAAATGGGCCTTGAACGCCCCATGGTGACTTCCCACATGAACGAAGAGAAAGCGGCAAACCCATCACCCCGTAAGCCACTTCTACACCTTAAGGGACAACCCATCCCCCTTAAAGGCGGCATTACGGGCAGGATTGGACCCAAATCCGATCTTTTTGGGCAAACGAATTTGCCGATCATGGCGCGCAGGGATGAGTTATCCACACCCGTCGCGACGATCGGCAGGAGAAAAAAATGGTCAAAAGAATGTTGGTGGATGCGACGCATCCCGAAGAGACTCGCGTTGCAATCGTCGAAAGCCATCGCGATAATAATAGGTTAGAAGACTTTGATTTTGGATTAGCCAGCAAGCCAATCTTACGCGGCAACATTTATCTAGCTAAAGTGATGCGAATTGAACCGTCGCTGCAAGCGGCGTTTGTGGAATATGGCGGCAACCGCCACGGGTTCTTACCGTTCAACGAAATCCACCCGGACTATTTCCGAATCCCGATGGCCGACCGCTCGCAGGAAGAAGCGGAACAGATGGAGTCGGAAGAAACTGACGCGCACGAGTTCCAAGACGACCAGCCCTCGACCGAACCGATGGACGAAGGCGATCAAAACGATCTAGAAACGATCGACACCCCCACCGAGGCTCAGGCTCAAAACGAATCCGAACAACCTACAGCGGAAGCTCCCCAGCCTTTGGCGGCGCTAACCCAAAGCATGGGCGAAGAAGATAGCAGCATCGGCCTCATCACGGATTTCGGCAATGCGGCCATTGACGACAACGGATCGCTGACGGAAGTCACGATGCCAGCAGCCCCGCCGGAAAGCGTCGGCGGCGACGTGACGGAGCGCATCGCGCGCCAGCACCGCCCACGGTACAAGATTCAAGAAGTTGTCAAACGCGGCCAAGTCATGCTTATTCAGGTCGTCAAGGAAGAACGCGGGAATAAGGGAGCCGCCCTTACCACCTTCCTGTCCTTGGCAGGTCGTTATTGCGTGCTTATGCCCAATACGGACCATGGCGGCGGGGTTTCGCGTAAGATCACGAACCACCAAGACCGCCGCCGGATGAAGGAGATTCTCGACCAGCTTGAAATCCCCGATGGCATGGCCGTCATCCTGCGCACGGCAGGCATGGAACAGGACCCACCGGAGATCCAACGCGATCTGGAATATCTGCTATGTATGTGGGACAATATTCGCGAACAGACGCTGCAATCCAGCGCGCCGACGATGATTTATGAAGAAGCGAACCTGATTAAACGGTCGGTCCGCGATCTTTACACCCAAGACATCAACGAGATTTTGGTAGCCGGACAAGACGGGTTCGAACGCGCCCGCGACTTCATGCGCGCCATCATGCCGGATCAGGTCGAAAAGATTAAACCTTATACGGATTCGATTCCGCTCTTCATTCGCTATCAGGTCGAAAACCAGATCGACATGCTGCACAACCCGATTGTGCAGCTCCGCTCGGGCGGCTATCTGGTCATTAACCCGACCGAAGCGCTTGTTTCCATCGACGTCAATTCCGGTCGCGCCACGCGGGAACGGCATATCGAAGAAACCGCGCTCAAAACCAATCTGGAAGCCGCCGAAGAAATCGCACGGCAGTTACGGTTGCGCGATCTGGCAGGCCTCGTCGTCATCGACTTTATCGACATGGAAGACGGACGGAACAACAACGCCGTTGAACGCCGCATCAAAGAAGCAATGAAGAACGACCGCGCCCGTCTGCAAATCGGGCGCATCTCGCCATTCGGCCTGCTGGAACTCTCGCGCCAACGCCTGCGTCCGAGTCTGGTGGAAATCAATTTTGAAAAGTGCCCGCATTGCGGCGGCACAGGCTATGTCCGCTCGCCGGATGCTGCTGCGCTGTCGATCTTGCGAGCCATCGAAGACGAAGCCATCAAGCAACGCGCGAATGAAATCACGGTCTATATGCCGACGGAAGTCGCCATTTACATCTTGAACCATAAACGCGAAGCGCTCGGCTCGTTGGAAAACCGCTATGGCGTCATTGTCAGCATGCGCAATGAAGAAAACCTGCCGCCTCCGGGCTATAAGCTGGAGCGCAGCAAAAACAAAAACGGCCCCCGTCCGTCAGGCCCCGCCGTCAACTCGGATCGCGTCATCGCGGAAACCGAACGCGACATGCCGGATTTTGCCGCCCGCAAAACGGAAGAACCCGTTGAAACGGAAGGAACAGACGAAGCCGCCGAACAAGACGATCAGCCCCCCCAACCCCGCCGTCGCGGGCGCGGACGGTTCCGTCAAAACGAGCGCCGCCGCGGCAACAACCGTCGCACCAAAGAACAGAACCAACCGCCCGCCACAGAAGGAGAAGGCGTTGCTGCGGAAACCATGCCCGCTATCGACCCGCAAGGACCGGACGATCAGGGCGACGCCTCAGGGGATCAAGACAACCAGCGCCGCCGCCGCCGCGGACGTCGTGGCGGACGCCGTCGCGGCAACGACCAGCGTGCAGACGCGCCCACCCAAGAATACGAGCCCACCGTACGCACCGAAGCTGGAGAAGCCCGCATTCCGATGAGTATTCATGAAATCGACACCACGCCCAAGCCGATTTCGCACGATGAACCGGCGAGTGCGCGTTCCTATGAAGTCGTCAACCCGCCAACAGACCAACCCAAAGGCGGATGGTGGCGGCGTCTAACCGGCCAGTAAGCGGCAAGACACGACAAGAGGCGTTTTGGAAAAGGGGGCGATTGGATTGCCCCCTTTCTTTTGCCGCAATCCGTAATTATCCTACCCCCTATCACAGGGCAATCGGATATGGTTACAACCGTAACTAGACGCTTGTCATTCCAGAGAAACTTTCTTTTCGTGGCGCTTGCGTCGCGAAAGAAAGTTTAATCCGGAATCCCGTTTTCTTTTGTAAAAACAAATGGGGTTCCGGATTCCATTTTCTTTCGCCTGAAAAGGTCGAAAAGAAAATGGCTCCGGAAGGACACCCATTTTAACAGCGTTTTTCCATATGCGATTGCCCTACCCCCTATCAGAGGGCTAAAGTCTGTTCATGATCTTGTGCCGATGGAAAAACAAAACCGTCATACCGGCGCAGGCCGGTATCCAGAAAAAGCATAAACAAGCTCGCCCCCTTCTATCTTTTTCAAATTCTGTAACCAAGCGACACGCCATGGCCACGCGCTTTTTAAAATTTCTTTCGCTTCTCCTAATCCTCACCTTGACGTGGGCACCCCACGCACACGCCGAAAGTCTGCGCTTTATCCGGGATGCAGAAATTGAAGATTACCTGCGCGATCTAGGCCGCCCGATTTTCAAAGCAGCCGGGCTCGACCCACAAGCCGTCAGCCTAATGATCATTCAAGACAGTGCGATCAATGCCTTTGTAGCGGGTGGGATGAACATCTTCTTTTACACAGGCCTGTTGCAAAGCACGGAAACGCCGGATCAGTTGCAAGGCGTTATCGCGCACGAAACCGGCCATATCGCAGGCGGCCACTTAATCCGGGGACAAGAAGCCATGGGCAACGCTTCTGCGGAAGCCATCATCGGCATGCTGGCAGGCTTGGCCATCGGCGTAGCGAGCGGCAATGCTCAAGTCGGTATGGGGGCGCTCAGCGGAGCCCAAACCATTGCCGAGCGTAGCTTCATGAGCTTTTCCCGAGCCCAAGAAGCCTCGGCAGACGCCGCCGCCATGCGCTTTTTGGATAAGGCGAATGTCAGTGCCCAAGGGCTGTTGGAGTTCATGCAAAAGCTGGCCGGACAAGAACTGCTCCCGACGGAAAGCCAAGCCGAATATGTCCGAACCCACCCCTTGTCCCAAGACCGCGTGGACACGATCAAACATCATATTGAGGAAACAGCTTTTCTTAGTGGCCATCATTTGGACGATTCCTACAAATCCCGCCACAGACGCATGAAGGCCAAACTTCTGGGCTTTTTGCAACCTGAAGCCGCGCTGTTACGCTACACGGATAAAGACCCGCGCCTTGACGCCCGTTATGCCAGGGCCATCGCGCTATATCGAACCTCGCAACTGCCGCGCGCCATTGCCCTTATGGACAGTTTGCTGGCTAACGAACCGGCCAACCCGTACTTTCTAGAACTCAAGGCCCAAATCCTTTTTGAAAACAGCCGCATTGCCGAAGCCGTCGATCTGTACCAACAGGCCGTGGCGCGCGCCCCCGACTCGGCCCTGATCCGAGTCGCCTATGCCCACGCGATTTTGGAAAATAAGGATTCGACTCAACTCGATCTGGCCATTAACCAACTCTTGGAAGCCAACCGTCTCGAAGCGCGAAGCCCGGAGACATGGCGCTTTTTAGCCGCCGCCTGGTCCCGAAAAGGAGAAACCGACAAAGACGTTAAATACCAAGGCCTTACCTCCTATGCCTTGGCAGAAGAAGCGCTCGCCAAAGGCCAAAATAAACTTGCCGGACGCTTCGCCGACCGCGCACTAAAAACATTGAAAAAAGGCTCGCCTTATTGGCTTCGGGCGCAAGACATTAAGCTAAGCGTTAACGAAAATACGAAAGATTGACTTACCCCCCAAAAGTTGGTCTTGTGACACGCCTTAAGAATCTTTTTGTTAACCCTAGCTGGAGTTATCCATGCAACCCTTGAAATTGTTACTGGTCGGTACGTTGTGCCTCCTTCCCCTAGTGAGCCAACCGGCCCAAGCGGCTGCCTTGACGGACGCTCAAAAGAAAGAAGTCGAAAACATCGTCCGCACGCTTCTCACCGACAAAGAGCCTGAATTAATTATCAAAGCCGCCCAAGCGGCCCAGATGCGTATGGAAAAGGAATCCGTCGCCAAAGGACAAAAGGCGGTCACCAAAAATCTGGGAAAACTGACTCAGGACGACAATACCCCTGTAAGCGGCAACCCGAAGGGCGATGTCACAATCGTCGAGTTTTTCGACTATTCCTGCGGCTATTGTAAAATGGTGCAGCCGCATCTTGAAAAGCTGATGAACACGGACAAGAACATCCGCTATGTCTATAAAGAGCTGCCGATTTTGGGCGCAGGATCTATGGCTGCTTCAAAAGCCGCCTTGGCCAGCGTCAAACAAGGCAAATATGTAGAATTTCACAAAGCGCTAATGGAATCGCCGGGACACCTGACGGAATCGCGCGTCATGGACATCGCCAAAAAGACTGGCCTTGACCTCGCGCAGTTGAAAAAAGACATGCAGGATTCTCAGATCGAAAAAACGATTAAGGAAAATGTAGCACTGGCTCGCGAACTGGGCGCTCAGGGCACACCGACCTTCATCATCGGCGGCAAGTTGCGTCCGGGCGCGTTGGATTACGAGCAGTTCCGCGAAGCAGTCGAACAAGCCCGTTCGGCTAAAAAGTAAAAAGGAGGCTCCCTTGTCCGATTGCCCCAAAATACTGGTCCTCACCGGTCCCAACCTCAACATGCTGGGCGTGCGCGAACCGTCGATCTATGGCGTTCAAACGCTTCAGGATATTGAGGATAAGTGCAGCATGACGGCAAGGGAACTCGGCGTAGCCGTCGATTTCCGCCAAAGCAACCATGAAGGCGAACTCGTCTCGTGGATTCAAGAAGCGATAACGGATTTCGACGGCATCGTAATTAATGGCGCGGCCTATTCGCATACATCCGTCGCCATTTTGGACGCGTTAAAGATGACGGACGTTCCGATTATCGAGGTTCACATCTCCAACATCTTCGCTCGCGAAGAATTCCGCCATCATTCTTTCATCTCTCACGTCGCCACTGCCGTCATTAGCGGTCTTGGCGGCGACGGCTATGCCTATGCGATCCGGGCCTTGGCCAAGCGAATTCAATTGTAATTTCAAGAAAGCAAAAAAATGCTGGGACCAAGTCATCATTTTGAGCGACCCTATAGACGTAAAACGACCGAAGATTATTTGAGCGACTTTGCCGCCTCCACAACGCCTGTAAAATTATTGGACACATCCAGAAGTCTGGAGGATGAGTTTAATGGTACGACAAAAGTAGTTCCGACCGTTGAGCTTGTGGACATGCTTTTGGAAAAGCTTGTCATCCGTAGCGACTTCGCAGCGACAAACGAGCAACCAGCCATCTTTCGCAATCTCTCCGAAAGCCTGAACACCCTTCTTTCCCAACAAACAGGCAAAGAAAAAGATCCCACTCCCCCCAAACTGGCCTTGGACCAAACGGTTGTTGATCGTCTATGGAAAGCCTTTGACAGCGGCAAGGCCTCCCCCCACCATCCCGACTATGCGGCGGATACTTTCAGAACATTAGAAACCTTTTTTAAGGCCTATCCGGAACACTCCAACCATCCGGAATCCTACAAACGTCTGGTCAAGTATCTAACCGGCCCCACGCCGCTTTATCCGCGCATCATTGCCTTTGAAGCTTTGAAAAAAATGACATGGATGCATCCTGAACTGGCGGACCTTCCGACGGGGGTACCCCTACCTGCCTCCCGTCAAGAAACCGCTTTGCAGCAATCGGCGCAAGAGGTAACCAACCCCGAACCTTCGCCTCTTTCTTTAATCGACATTGCCCAGACCATAGCCTTATCCCCTGATCCATGGGGAGATGGAAAGCCGTTGGACAAACGTTTTGTCGGTATTTATTCCGGACGACATCCTTTAGCCGAACGTGCCTCTTATCTGATGATAAATCTTTGGCAAAAACGGCCTCAAGACCGAGCGGAAACAACAATCAGAAAAATTGCTTTCATGCCAACAGATAGGCCTCATCACGCCGCCCATAAATTTCACGGATTAACCTTTCTTTTTTCTTTTATAACACAAGAAGGGGAAAAGGCGTTGACGCCCCCTATCGAACGAGCCATGAAAAAGGTATATGCTTCTTTAGACCATCTTGAAACCATACAACAAAACAATCCGGATCAGGTTCGCCTTCCCTCGCCAACCAAGTTAAGGGAAGCTATGAGGGAACATTTCCCTAGCTTACATTTAGGGCCTTGTGCCCCCGAAGACGAGACGGGAAAAGCGTCTCAACCGCAAGCGGCTTACACCCGTTAAGAAAACCAACAAGGAAACTACCATGAGCAATTTTGAACTGGATATGAAATTTGTACGGTCGCTGGCCGAACTTTTAAAAGAAACGGGCCTGACCGAAATTGAATATGCCGAAGGCGACAAACGCATCCGTTGCGTCGGCCCCCAGCCGATCCTTCAGGTTGCCGCCGCGCCTATGGCCGCCCCGATGGCCGCCGCCGCTCCGGTCGCTGCTGGTGCAGCGGAACCCGTCAAACCTGTCGTCAACGGCGAAATCGTAGCCGCCCCAATGGTTGGCACGGTCTATCTGTCCCCCGAACCGGGCGCACCGACTTTTGTGAAAGCTGGCGACCGCGTCAAGCAAGGCGACACCCTTTTAATCATTGAAGCCATGAAAGTCATGAACCCGATCAAAGCGCCGACCAGCGGCGTGATCGCCGACATCATGGTCGGCGACGCCAAGCCCGTCGAGTTCGGCGAACCACTTGTCGTGATCGCATAATTAACCGATAGGTACCAACGTGTTTGAAAAAATCCTAATCGCCAATCGCGGCGAAATTGCGCTTCGCATCCATCGCGCCTGTCGCGAGATGGGTATCCACACGGTCGCCGTCCACTCCACAGCGGACGCGGATGCCATGCATGTACGTCTGGCCGACGAAAGCGTCTGCATCGGACCTCCGGCAGCGCGCGACAGCTATCTGAACATCCCGGCCATCCTGACGGCGGCGGCGATCACCGGCGCGGACGCGATCCATCCGGGCATCGGCTTCATGTCGGAAAGCGCGACGTTTGCGGAAATGGTAGAAGAACACGGCTTTGCCTTTATCGGCCCGACCGCCGAGCATATTCGCATGATGGGGGATAAGGTCACAGCCAAGCAGACGGTCAAAGCCCTTGGCCTACCGACGGTTCCAGGATCGGACGGGGCAGTTAGCTCTCTCGACGAAGCCCGCAAAGTCGCCGAAGAAACGGGCTATCCGGTTTTAATCAAAGCAGCGGCAGGCGGCGGCGGCAAAGGCATGAAAGTCGCCAACAGCCCCGACAATCTGGAAGAAGCCTATAAGCTTGCACGAGGCGAAGCCAAAGCCGCATTTGGCAATGACGAAGTCTATATGGAGCGCTACCTTGGCCGCCCGCGTCATATTGAAGTCCAGCTCTTGGGCGACACGCACGGCAACGCGATTCACTTTGGAGAACGCGATTGTTCGCTGCAACGGCGTCATCAAAAAGTCGTCGAAGAAACGCCGTCCCCCGGCCTGAATGCGGACGAACGCGCACGCATTGGAAATTTGGCGGCCAGCGTGGTCCAAAAAATGGGCTATCGCGGCGTTGGAACCATGGAATTCCTGTATGAAAACGGCGAGTTCTTCTTCATTGAAATGAACACCCGCCTACAAATCGAGCATACAATCTCGGAAATGATCACGGGCATCGACTTGGTGCGCGAACAAATCCGCGTGGCGGCGGGTCTGCCGCTCAGCTACAAGCAAAGCGACGTCACCTTCAACGGCCACGCGATTGAGTGCCGCATCAACGCAGAGAATCCTGAAACCTTTATGCCGTCGCCGGGCAAGATCACCAGCTTCCACGCGCCGGGCGGTCTGGGTGTTCGTGTGGACAGCGCGATCTATGAGGGCTACAGCATCCCTCCCTATTATGACAGCATGATCGCCAAGTTGATTGTCTATGGCACCAGCCGCAACGAAGCGCTACTGCGACTGCGCCGCTGTCTGGAAGAGTTCGTGATCGACGGTGTGCACACAACCCTGCCGCTGCACCGCCGGATCATCAACCAACCGGATTTCATCAATGGCCATTATGACATCCACTGGCTGGAGCATTTTCTTGGCATAGAGTAATTGGCTTTCCGTCATAGCTCTCAACCGAAGGCAGGCCCGTCATGCCGTGGAACACAATACCTTAAATTAAGCGTATTATGCTTGCCAAAGCAGGCCCATCCCTTTATGGATCGCTATAGCTTTGTCTTCGTCTTCACAAATGTTGAGTGCCATGATCGACTTCGCCTTTCTCACCGCAGACTTTATGAGCAAACCCGTCTGGATGTGGATCGTCTTTGCGATGATCATTCTGGGGCTTTTAATCCTCGACCTTGGGGTGATGCACCGCAAGGATCATGAGATTGAAGTCAAGGAAAGCCTCCTGATGTGTACCTTTTATACGATAATCGCGCTGCTGTTCGGCGGGTTCGTCTGGTACGAAATGGGGGCGGGCAAATTTGCGGAATATCTGACCGGCTCTGTGGTCGAAGAGTCGCTTTCCATCGACAATGTCTTCGT
>JBFWLD010000025.1:0-13743 GCA_050252315.1 Bdellovibrionales bacterium | reverse complement strand
CGAAGGAGAAAGCGATCAAACCATTGTTACAGGAACCGCAAACATTGGGGGCGGCACCATAAGTCTCTTACCGGAAGAGGGTAGCATCTATGGCGTTGGAACGACCTATACCTTCCTAACCGCCGGAGCCGTAACAAACACCTTCGACAACATAACGCTAACGACCGCTTCCTTGTTCCTTGACGCCGCCTTGAGTTATGACTCGACGCATGCCTATGCGACGCTGACGCGTAACAACACCCCCTTCACCTCTGCGGCGATAACGCCGAACCAAACCGAAGTATCGGCGGCGCTTGATACGCTCAATGGAAGCAACGCAGTCTATAACGCGATTGCCGGGCAATCCACGCTTATCGGAACCCAAACAGCGTTTAGTGCGCTGACAGGTGAACTACACGCCGGTATTAAAGGCAGTTTGCTTGAAGAGGACTTCTTCATCCATCACCATCTCTCCTTCGCAGGGAAAGGTCTGTGGGCTCAAGCCTATGGTGACTGGAACGAACGGAACGGAGACGATGGAGTCTTTCCCGACACACGTCGCTTTACGCATAAAGAAAAAGGAATCGCCTTCGGCTATACGTCTCCGGCCGGGGGATGGCTTGCGCGACAAAACCTGCTCGACACTGTCGGGATATCCTTTGCCTATGGCCGAAGCGACTATGACGTAGCCGTCAACGAAGGTAATAGGGCAAGCGGCGATACGGATCACTACCGGCTGACAGCGTACGGTCAAAAACAAGTTGGGCCCCTAATGCTCAAAACAAGCGGTCAATATGGACTGCACCAAATAAAAACGGATCGAGATGTATTTTTTACAGGCTATAGCGACAAGCTAACGGCAGATTATCACGCTCAGACCTTGCAAGGCACCGCCGAAGCCAGCGCCAAGCTACCGACACCAATCTATCTGGAACCTTTTGCGCGGATAAGTTACGGAATGGCTCAGATAGGAGCTATCGACGAAATCGGCGGCGGGGCTGCCCTGCATGCCGACAGCGATCTTACGACGCAAGGCAGCTCGGTTCTCGGGTTTCGTCTCGGACACACTCTTCGCCTAACAGGCGCTACGTTCCGTCAGGCCTCCCAGACCGACCTTGAAAACAACACCGCTTGCAATCACGGCGTCCTGACGACAGAAGGCATTCCCTGTGCTTTCCTCTATACTCAAGCTGGATGGAAGCATTTGATCGGCTCGGCTTATCCCACTGGAACCTATAACTTTACGGGCTCCCAGACCTTCACGACAAGCGCTGCCGCCGCGCCGCGTAACGCTGCGATAATTAACGTCGGGGTAGGGCTTCCGCTCACGCCGCAAGCGACGTTTGACGTAAATTATATGGGATCTCATGCTCCCGAAGCCTCCGCTAACGCCTTCCGCACCGGCTTTACATGGAAATGGTGAAAAAATGCTGCACCGCACACGAACCGTTTGTTGCAGCGCACGTCTAGGGGTTTGATTTACTGCACTCTTTTGCCTAGGCTAGTCGAATCGAAATTCAACCATACGCCTCTTTCAACTTCCACAACTTATGGTAGGCCTCATGAGCCCCCTCCTTGACATTTTACTTCCAACCTGACGATCCTTGCTCTTGTGCCTGCGGCGCACCCCTTTCACACGGAGCCCTTTTGAATGAATGATAGGAAAAAGAAAATGAAATCCGCAACGAAACTCAAGCCTGTAGAAAATATCGAACTCCAAAACGCTCCGTCGGTGGACCTTCTTAAAGCGTGGAGGGAAATGCTTTTGATTCGCCGCTTTGAGGAAAAGGCAGCGCAACTGTACGGAATGGGGCATATTGGCGGGTTTTGTCATCTCTATATCGGTCAGGAAGCGGTTGCGATCGGCATTCAATTGGCGCAACGCGAAGTCGATACGGTCGTAACCTCCTATCGCGACCATGGGCAAATGCTGGCCATGGGCATCGACCCCAACGGCGTCATGGCCGAGCTAACGGGCCGCATCGACGGCATCTCTAAAGGCAAGGGCGGCTCCATGCATATGTTTAGCCGCGAAAAGAAGTTTTACGGCGGGCATGGGATCGTTGGCGCGCAGGTTCCGATCGGCACAGGTCTGGGCTTTGCACATAAATACAACAATGACGGCGGCGTATGTATTACCTATCTGGGCGATGGCGCGGCGAATCAGGGACAAGTCTTTGAAAGCCTCAACATGGCGTCGCTTTGGAAGTTGCCTGTCGTTTATGTGATTGAAAACAATCTGTACGCGATGGGGACTGCGTTATCGCGCCATACGCTCGGCGACCTCAGCCGCCGTGGCGAGCCTTTCGGCATCCCCGGCATTAAGGTTGACGGAATGGACGTCGTCGCCGTTAACGAGGCCGCCGAAGAAGCGCTGGAACATGCGCGTTCCGGCAAAGGACCTATTATCCTCGAAATGCAGACCTATCGCTATCGCGGGCACAGCATGTCCGATCCCGCCAAGTACCGAACCAAGGAAGAGGTCGAAAAGTGGAAGACGCAACACGACCCGATCGAGTCGGCTCGCAAGCGCATTCTGGATATGGAGCTTGCGACCGAAGACCAACTCAAAACGCTGGAAAAGGAAATTAAAGAAATCGTGACTCGTGCGGCAGACTTTTCGCTGACCAGCCCGGAGCCCGATCCTTCCGAGCTTTACACCGACGTTCTTATTGAAGACTAAAAAGGAAGAAACGCATTATGACCATACAAATTCTAATGCCTGCGCTTTCCCCGACCATGACGGAAGGCACGCTCGCCCGTTGGACGAAAAAAGAAGGCGAGCAGGTTAAAAGCGGCGATGTCATCGCGGAAATCGAAACCGATAAAGCTACGATGGAAGTCGAAGCCGCCGATGAAGGCGTGCTAGGAAAAATTCTGGTACAGGAAGGGGCAGAAGGCATACCCGTTAATGCGCCGATCGCTATTTTGTTGGAGGAAGGCGAAGACGCCTCCGCTTTAGAAAACCTGCAAGTGGAAACCGCGGCACCTCAGACTGAAGCTGAATCCAAGCCGAGCGCAACCGTAACGCCGCTGTCCGCGCCGACAGTCAAAGCCTTACCGGACGAAAAAACCTATACCAGCTTCAAAACCCTGACGGTGCGCGAGGCCCTGCGCGAAGGGATGAGCGAGGAAATGCGCAGTGATCCCAACATCATCCTGATGGGCGAGGAAGTCGCGCAATATGACGGGGCCTACAAAGTCTCCGTCGGGATGCTTGACGAGTTTGGCGACAAACGCGTCATCGACACGCCGATCACGGAAATGGGTTTTGCCGGGCTGGGCGTAGGCGCGGCCTTTGGCGGCCTTCGCCCTATCATCGAGTTCATGACCATGAACTTTTCCATGCAAGCCATCGACCAAGTCATCAACTCCGCCGCCAAAACGCTTTATATGTCCGGCGGGCAAATGGGCTGCCCCATTGTCTTCCGTGGTCCGAACGGCGCGGCAGGCAAAGTCGCGGCCCAGCACTCGCAATGCTATGCAAGCTGGTACGGCCATATTCCCGGCCTTAAGGTCATCGCGCCTTACGATAGCGCCGACGCCAAAGGCCTGATTAAAGCCGCCATCCGCGATCCCAACCCCGTCATCTGCCTTGAAAACGAAATCCTGTACGGGCAAAGCTTCGAATTGCCCGACGATGAGAATTTCATTGTCCCAATCGGCAAAGCCCGCCTTATGCGCGAAGGCAGCGACGTTACGATTGTCGCGTTCTCGCGTATGGTTGGGGTTGCGCTGGAGGCTGCGGAGAAGCTCGCTGAAGAAGGGATTTCTGCGGAAGTCATCAACATGCGCACCATCCGTCCGCTCGATACCGACACGATTGTCCAAAGCGTCAAAAAGACCAACCGACTAATCTCCGTCGAAGAAAGCTGGCCCTTTGCCGGGATCGGTTCGGAAATTGCCGCGCTGATGATGGAGCATGCGTTTGATTATCTTGATGCGCCGGTCATGCGTGTTACGGGCGCTGACGTGCCGATCCCTTACGCGTTTAATCTGGAAAAACTGGCCTTGCCGCAAAGCTCGAATGTGATCGAAGCCGCCCGCAAAGTCTGTTACCGCAACGCCGCTTAGAAAGGGGAGGAGAACATGACTCAAGCCGCCATGACGGATCGTCTCTTTGCCAGCCCTCTGGCCAAGCGTATCGCGAACGAAAAAGGGATTGACCTCAAACTTATCAAGGGAACAGGCCCGAACGGTCGCATCGTCCGCGCCGACGTTGAAAAGGCTGGTATAGCGCCCGCTGCATCCATGGTCGCCGCGCCCGCGCCGACGGGCGAAGCTTATACGGCCATTCCGAACACCAACATGCGCAAAGTCATTGCCCGCCGCTTGTCGGAATCTAAGCAAACGGTTCCACATTTCTATCTGACGGTCGATTGCGAACTGGATGATCTCATTGCCCTTCGCCACAAGCTGAACGAGCTGGACGAGGTCAAAATCTCCGTCAATGATTTCATTATCCGCGCCGTGGCGTTGGCCCTGAAGAAAATCCCTGAAGCCAATGCCTCGTGGACCAATGAAGCCATCTTGCAGTACGCACATGCCGATATTTCGGTCGCTGTATCCACCCCCACGGGACTGATTACTCCTATCGTCCGCGCTGCGGAAACCAAATCCTTGGCGACGATCGCGACCGAGACGAAAGACCTGATCGCCCGCGCACGGGATGGCAAACTTAAGCCCGAAGAATTCCAAGGCGGCGGCTTTTCCATCTCCAACCTCGGCATGTACGGGGTGAAAGATTTTGCCGCAATCATCAACCCGCCGCAGGCTTGCATCCTTGCCGTCGGGGCAGGGGAACAACGCCCGGTCGTCAAACATGGCGAACTGGCCATTGCCACCGTGATGAGCTGCACCTTGTCCGTCGATCATCGAGCGGTTGATGGCGCTGTCGGAGCTAAATTCCTCAGCGCATTTAAGCGTCTCATCGAAAAACCCTATGCTTTGGTAGTGTAAAATGATCCTGCGTGTAATCTCGTTGCAGGAACCCGGACGTCATTCCGGCGCAAGCCGGAATCCAGTCTGGATCCCGTTTTGCAACGGGATGACGTATGGGAGTACCTTTTCCTTTCTCTCGTTATCGGCAACCTCGCCAAGGAAGATGTAAATGCAATCCACGGAAGAACGCCTCTTTGAAATCGAAGAACGCAACCAGCGCGTAGAGTATGATAAGGCGTGGGAGACAAGCTGGACGCGTTGCCTTATTATCATGGCCTTGACCTATCTGATCGTCGTAGCGTTTCTGAGCCGCGTTCATCCTGAAAATATGTGGATCGACGCTATCATTCCCTGCATCGGCTATCTGCTGTCCACGCTTTCGCTTCCTCCCTTGAAAAAATATTGGATCCAAAAAGAAATAGAGAATGACGACAATGACACCAACGACATCTGACATCCTTATTATCGGCGGAGGCCCCGGCGGCTATGTCACCGCCATTCGCGCCAGCCAGCTCGGTATGAAAGTCACTCTGATAGAGCGCGACCATCTGGGCGGAATCTGTCTGAACTGGGGATGCATTCCGACCAAGGCGCTGCTTCGCTCAGCCGAAATTGTGACCAACATCAAACATGCGGCTTCCTTTGGCATTACGGTCAAGGATTTCAGCTTTGACCTTAAAAAAATAGTCGAACGTTCGCGCGGCGTGTCCTCGCAATTATCGGCAGGCGTCAAACACCTGATGAAGAAAAACAAGGTGCAGGTCATCGAGGGCACCGGCAAATTGCTCGGCAAAGGCAAGGTCGAAGTCACAGATAAAAGCGGTAAAAAGATCGCGGAACTGTCGGCCAAACATATTGTCGTGGCCACGGGAGCACGCCCGCGCATCCTTCCCGGATTGGAGCCTGATGGCAAACTGGTCTGGACCTATAAAGAAGCCATGGTTCCTGAGGCGTTGCCTAAATCTTTGCTCGTTGTCGGGTCCGGCGCGATCGGGATCGAGTTCGCCAGTTTCTATAACGCCCTTGGCGTGAACGTCACGGTTGTCGAAGTCATGGACCGCGTCATGCCGGTGGAGGACGAAGAAATCTCTGCGTTCGCGCATAAAGCTCTTGAAAAGAGAGGACTTAAAATCATCACCAAAGCCGTCGTCAAAAAGCTCGATAAGGCCAAAGACAGCGTCACGGCCAGCATTGAAAAAGACGGCAAGACCACCACACAAACCTTTGACCGTGTGATTATGGCGGTCGGCATTGTCGCCAACATAGAAAACATCGGCCTTGAAAACACGAAAGCCGTGATCGACAGAGGCCATATCAAAATCAATGAATGGAGCGCCACGGACGAACCGGGGCTATATGCGATCGGCGATGTGACAGCTCCACCATGGTTGGCGCACAAAGCCAGCCATGAAGGCGTTATCTGCGTCGAAAAAATCGCAGGCATCAAAGACGTTCATCCACTCGATCTCGGCAACATTCCGGGTTGTACCTATTGCACGCCGCAAGTCGCCAGCGTAGGGATGAGCGAAGCCAAGGCCAAAGCCGCCGGACATCAGGTACGCGTTGGGCGTTTTTCCTTTGTCGGCAACGGCAAAGCCATTGCCATGGGCGAGCCAGAAGGGCTCATCAAAACCGTATTCGATGCCAAAACCGGCGAGCTTCTCGGCGCTCATATGGTCGGTGCCGAAGTCACGGAAATGATCCAAGGCTTCACCATCGGACGCGTTCTCGAAACAACAGAAGCGGAGCTGATGCACACTGTTTTCCCACACCCGACCATTTCCGAAAGCATGCATGAAGCTGTGCTGGACGCCTATGGTCACGTCATCCATATGTAATTCGGTCGGATGAAACGCTACGAAACGCCCTATATTCAGTCTCCCCACACTAATGCCTGTGCATTGGCTAGTTTTACCATGGTCGCCAAGACGTTTTTCCCGCACACAACGCTTGACGACATTAAACGCATCACGCGTTGGCACGATGGCAAGGTTGTTTGGGCTCCCCCGTTTCATTTATGGATGGTTGAAAACGGCGTAAGAATCGTTGCCTTTGATGCCGTCCGTTACGACATATGGCGAGAAAAAGGATTTGATGCGATGGCCGAAGTCCTCGATCCGGAAACCTTTGCCTTCTATAAGCGCAATACGTTTGAGCCTGATGTTTACCGCGAAGACATCCAAAAACTAGCGGCCAAGTCGGGGTACACCTATCACCTTCAACAGCCCTTGCCCGCCGACCTCAAAAAGGCCTTGGCCGACGGAGCGGTTTGCGAAGCGCTTGTTGACTCCTGTGCCTTGAATGGAAAGGATGGGTTTTCCTTGCACAGGATCGTCGTACTTTCCCTCGACGAGGAAAGCATCACCCTCCACGACCCAGTTAATCCCGGCGAAGCGCCACGCGCTGCCTATAAAATCCCACTTCAACGTTTTTTAAAGGCTTGGCCATCGGAAAGGGGAGGCCCCGATTCCTGCGAGCTATGCTGCTATTACCCCGAAGGATAAAAATGGATCGCGCTCAACGTCATCCCGAAAAGCAAAAAAATCCCGACAGCTTCGGTCCCCCGAAACCGGATTGGATACGCGTGCGCGCGCCTGCCGGATTCGGATACGCCAAAACGCTGGACCTTGTTCAAAACCTTAAACTCAACACCGTGTGTCAGGAGGCGTCTTGCCCCAACATCGCCGAATGCTGGAAACGCCGCCACGCCGCTTTTATGATTATGGGCGATGTCTGCACGCGAGCCTGCGCTTTTTGCAACGTCGCCACAGGCAAACCCAAGCCTCTTGATCCGGACGAACCAGCCCGTCTAGCCGAAGCCGCCGCGCAAATGGATTTGAAATATGTTATTGTCACTTCGGTTGATCGTGACGATTTAAAAGACGGCGGCGCTGCTCATTTCGCCGACGTCATCGCTGCGCTTCGAGAAAAAGTTCCGGAATGCGTCATCGAAGTTTTGACTCCGGATTTCAAAAACAAAGAGGGCGGAGCGCAAATCATAGCCAAAGCGTCGCCGGATGTTTTCAATCACAATCTGGAAACCGTGCCGCGCCTGTATCCCGCCATTCGTCCGGGTGCGCGTTATTTTACCTCGCTTCGTTTGCTGCAACAAGTCAAAGAGCTAAACCCCAACCTATTCACTAAATCAGGCCTGATGGTTGGGCTTGGCGAAACCAAAGAAGAGATCGGACAGGTGATGGACGATCTACGCGCGGCGAATGTCGATTTCCTGACGATCGGCCAATACCTTCAACCCACGCCGAAGCATGCGGCGCTTGACCGCTATGTAACGCCCGACGAGTTCAAAGACTATGCCGCCATGGCCAAAGCAAAGGGCTTTTTGCTGGCTTCATGTTCGCCGCTGACACGCTCTTCCTATTTCGCAGACGAGGATTTTAAAAAGCTGAAAGCCGCACGGGAGAACAGAAAATAATTTTTCCCTTGCATTTACCAATGTTTTTCCATATTTTTTTCGTATGACAAATCAGCCGTGCCTTTTTTCCTCGCGGCAAGCGAGGTATCTTCATCTCTGATCTCTATCAACGCATAGTGATCGGCGCGGTTTCTGTTACTCCTTTTTCATTCCATCTATTCCATCACGGGCATCGCCCGTAATTCTTTTGCTCGGCCTGCAAGACGGCCTCACACCGACCTTTTTAAAAATCAAATAACGCGCAGCCAGTCTGCCGCGAAGGAGAAAACTTATGTCTATGAACACATCTTATGAACTTACGATCCGCCCCGTCCAACCTTCGGAAAAAACGCTTAAAAGGTTAGCCTCCATGGAAAGGGCGTGCTTTACGCGCGAAAATCTCGATCCGTTCGGCCCGCAGGAGGGCGCTTTGGGTAAGCAATATCCACGCCTCAAAAAATATTTTGGCTATGACGCTTTTATAACCGGATGGCGCAATCTTACAGATACGACCAAAAGCTATCTGCCGCCGAGCTACGGCTATGTGGCCTATGCCCGAAACACGCAGACTGGCCGGGAGAAACCCGTCGGCTTTATCAAAAGCCCTCAATGGGAGGCCGGAGCTGAAATGGCCCTCGACCTGACCTGTTTTGCCTATGTCCGCAGACTATCGGATGTGGCAGAAATCGGCACAATCTGCGTCGATACGGATTTCCGGGACGCCGGCATCGGCACCTACCTTGTCGCACGCGTTGCAAAGGAAGCGCTGAACCGAGGCTTCAAGCAAATGACGGTCCGCCTACTGAAAGACAGCAGGGCGAACAAATTTTTCACCGAAAAAACCGGAGCCCGCCAGCTTGGCCCGTGCGAAATTCCGTGCCGGTATGATTTGGACCTTTTAGATGCCAAAAAACTTAGGCGATCCCAACTTCCGGAAAGCCTTTCAGGGACGTGGATGTTCTGGGACAGCCTAGCCCTTTCCGAGATTGCAAAGATCGCAACACCTGCTATCTTCAAGCCGTCTCAATCTGGCCGACGTACCAATATCATAAGGGTAGAAAACACGCTATGACCACCGCGGATATACTCTCCATGCTCGTTGCTTTTCCAACCGTATCCACGATGCCAACCATCGACATCGCAACATGGATCGGCGACTTCCTCAAAGAGCGAGGGGCTCAGGTAGAGATTATCCGAGGGGAAGAAGAGGGCAAGGCGGCTTTGTATGGCCGCCTTGGCCCCGATATTCAGGGCGGCGTTATGATGGCTGGCCATCTCGATGTGGTCCCGGTCGAAGGCCAACACTGGCAAAGCGATCCCTATCAACTTACCGAGCGCGACTCTAAACTTTATGGACGCGGCGCCTGCGACATGAAGGGCTTTATTGCCGCGATCCTTTCCTTGGTTCAACGCATTGACGCCGCCCACTTAAAAAAGCCGCTGCATATTGCGCTGACCTACGATGAAGAAATTACTATGGAAGGCGCGATCAAGCTTTGCGCATGGATGAAAGAACACGCCGTTAAACCGGATTGGATTTGGCTTGGCGAACCGACGGAGATGGAAGTCGTCACCGCACATAAAGGAACCGGCACGTTCCGCACAACGATTACGGGGGCCGCCGCGCATTCAAGCTTGCCAGCCAAAGGCGTCAGCGCGATTGAACAGGGCATTAAAATCGGCGACTGGCTTATGAAGAAATCCGAAGCTTACGCCGCGATTCCGGTAGTCGGCTCTATTTTCGATCCGCCTTATTCCAGCATCAACATCGGCATCTTCAACGGTGGAACAGCCGCCAACATCATCGCGGAGAAATGTACGCTTGAATGGCTCTACCGGCTCCATCCCAATGATGACGATGAAGAGCTTATCACCGCCTATCAGAAAATGATCGAAGAATCCATCAGGCCGGTCTTAGCGCCATTCGCGCATGCCTCGGTCAAAACTGATGAACTTACCCGCATACCGCCGTTTCAGGCCCCCAAAAACACACACGCCGAACAGTTCATGATCCAAAGAACTGGAAAGGGAGCGCCCGTCGCCGTTTCTTATGCGACCGAAGCCGGGATCTATCAGTCGATCACGCCCTCGGTTCTGATCTGCGGTCCGGGGTCTATCGGCAAAGCTCATCAGCAAGATGAATATGTTTCCATCGACGATCTTCAACAATGTGATCGAATGATGGATCAATGTGTCGAAGCCTTTCTTGCGTGATCGCCTTATGAATAAATCTTCTATCAAGCTGGAAAAAGGATGGATCGAGGTCATCGGCGACGAGTTCGACAAACCTTATATGAAAAGCCTCAAAGACTTCCTTGTCAGCGAAAAGAAAAATAAGCATGTCGTTTTTCCGCCCGGCAACCTGATTTTCAACGCCCTGAACACGACGCCCTTCGACAAAGTCCGTGTGGTCATCATCGGCCAAGACCCTTATCACGGTCCGCAGCAGGCGCACGGCCTGTGCTTTTCGGTTCAGGAAGGCACGCCCCAACCGCCCAGCCTGCTCAATATCTATAAAGAAATCAGTCAGGAATATAACGTCCCTCCACCACAAAGCGGCGATCTGACCCGCTGGGCGGAGCAGGGGGTCTTACTGTTAAATGCCACGCTGACCGTTCGCCGGGCACAGGCAGGTTCGCACCAAAACAAAGGATGGGAAGACTTCACCGACGCGATCATCCGCGCGATCAATGAACGACACGAACATGTCGTGTTTTTGCTATGGGGCTCCTACGCGCAAAGAAAAGGAGCCATCACCGACCGCAAAAAGCATTATGTGCTCGAAGCCCCGCATCCGTCGCCTCTTTCCGCGCACCGCGGCTTTTTCGGGTGCGGCCATTTTAAAAAGGCAAACGCCTATCTCAAAAAACACGGCTTCGCGCCTATCAAATGGATTTCGAGCTAAAGGCTGTCTGAGAAAGTGTGGCGGAGAGAGGGGGATTCGAACCCCCGGTACGTTATTCACGCACAACGGTTTTCGAGACCGCCGCATTCAACCGCTCTGCCATCTCTCCGTACCAAAAGTGGGCGACCAGAGCCCTATGTCGTATCCTACCGAAGAGCGGTTGAACTTACCTTTTGTACGCCTACGCGTACGGGCCGCTCTGCCATCTCTCCGTACCAAAAGTGGGCGATCAAGGCCCTATGGCCTGTCGAAATAGATCATTCGACAGGCATCGAAGACGTATAATGCGAGAAAGCCGCAAAGGCAATAGATTTCAGATAGTTGAAATCCTGCCTTTAGTTGGGTTTCGCAGCAGGAGGTAAAACCTGTGAACCAGTTGCAGTTGAATTGGGCAAAGCAGGTCTATCCGTAATAACTTGTCCAAACTGAAGAAGGCGTATGCGACCATCTTCGACCACAATACTATACCCAGGCACAAATTCTTGACGATGGAGCTTGGCATCATTTTCATAAGCTATATCACCAGCCGACTTAGCCCTCCCCCCCGCCTTAGCAGAATAACGGACCTTCCCATCTCTAGGCATAAGAGCAGATACATCCAAGACATACTTCGTACTTTGCAATCCATTTTTGTTTTGGATAACTTCCTTTTTGACAACTTTAATAGAGGTCATCATAACGTTTGGATCGCCTATCGCCGAACAAACCGGGTTCGCCCCATCCTTTGGCCCGATACCCAACTTGCTCCTTTCCAACAAAAGGCCTGGGGTACGTGCCGCATCAGCACCAGATTTATTATATTGCGCTAAGCAGTCGTCCAACTGGGTCACGGAGCATGTTTGAGCAAATTCAACCGCACCGTTGTTCGCCGCACCCTTTCTTTCTGACAGACTACGATCCGCGACTCCGGGGGTCATTACAGGCTGCTCTGGCGTATCTGCACCCGTCAGACTGGACTGTGTGGGTTTATTAGAGTCATCCTGGAACACGCCAAAGTGCCAACAGACTCCTCCAATGGCCCCCACCGCCAGTACAATAGGAAGTGCAATTTTTATCACTTTCGCTTGTATGGCTCGACGTGTTGCAGTCTTTTCCTGTTTCTCATGATGCGCAATGAGAATACCCAAAGGTTCCGAAAGGGCATTAACCCGATTCCATTCCGCTTTGGCGGCCTTTCGCGTGCCATCATGAGCTTCACGCAGCCAGGCCTCTACCTGTCTGTTAGCATCCCGGAAATCTTCGGAAGTTTTTTCCGCTAAGGGACCGGAACGAAGCCCATATAGCAACGGAGGATCATTGCGCGCTTTTTCAATCGTTTTATAGGCTTCCTTCAGCTTCATTGCCTCAAGCTTGCTATCCTGATGGGCCTTTCTCCGACGCTGCCACCAAGTAACCAAACCACCCCCGAGCTTGCGAACAAGAGCCTGACCGCCAAGCACAAAAAAGGCCAGCATCTTGTTCAGTGCAGCAGGTTTCTTTTCTTCAGAACGGGGAGCGTCGTTCTGATCCTCGGATGGAGGTTCGGGGTCAGGCATCGGGGGCTCTTCGTTTAGATCAATAGTGAGGTCGGCAGCGTAGTACTTTTCGTTATAAGCCTTTACCTCGGACAAGGCTTGCTTAATTGTTTCGTTATCCAAAGAAAATCCAAAGTTATGCACATCCCTGATCGTGTTTTGGAGGGCTTCCGGCGTGATTTCCGCCAAATAGGCGTCCATAGGGAAAGGGCCGAACTCTTGGAAAGGATGGCTCGCAACCGCATCCGCAAAAGCAGTCCCCGCAAGCACAGAGCCTGGTTCTCTTAATTTATTAAAAAGGAAGTTACCCGCACGGATATACCCATTATATTCCCTTTCGTCCGCCGAAGAAGGAGCGGGCCCGCCTCTACGCGCATCATGTTCTTGAGTAAATTCCGGAGAGGCTTTGGCCGCAAGCATCATAAGCTTTGCATGAAGCATCCACTCATCGGGATTATCTTTATACCCCCCATGAGCATCACGTTCGTTAATGATATTAGCTAAATCCGAAGCACACATATACCATCCACGGTCAGAAATTCCCTGTCCTGCAGGAACCTTGGCGATATCATGAAGCACAGAAAAAGAATTATCCGAAGGAACAAGCCCTCCTTGGCGTAGAATCGACCGAGCCTCTTCGACCGACAAGTCCCGAATAGCTTCTGGCGTAACAACCTCAAGCCACTCTCGATTACTCATGGATTTTGGGTCAGGTTCAGGATCTGTCTCTGGTTCAGGATCTAGAGCCGGTTCAGTCGTAAAAGCCGCAGCGGACGCAAGGGCCAAAAGCTTTGAGTCAAAGACGCGCTGCTCTGGGGAGACGGCAGAAGAAATTTGACCATCGGCATCAAGGTATAACTCAGTAAGGTTTGTGACAAGCGCAGGCCATGTTGCCTCGGAAATAGTCCCACTTCGTTCCTCAACGGACAGATCAACAATATCCATAAAATCCAAAGTGGTTTCGTCTCGTGCAAGCCTCAATAAAAGATTCT
>JBFWLD010000024.1:0-13801 GCA_050252315.1 Bdellovibrionales bacterium | reverse complement strand
TACTGGCTGTTTAGCTTTGTCGCATTAAGCGTTTCTGCGGCGACGCCAGTTTGGGCTCTCGACCCCTTAAGCCTTACGAATGTCAATGCCTGCCTTGCCAAGCTGCATAACGGCGCACGCGAAGCGAATGCAGGCGACGTAAGCTGCTCGATGGAACAAACGCAGGAAGACAGCAGCGACGTGCGGGATACGGCTGCCTTTTTCGGACTGCCTGCGCCGACAAAAGATCCGACCCTGACCTACAATGTTGAAACTCCGCATGGAGACATTTACTGCGAGATAGGGCCTTATGCGATCCCGGTGTGTCATTTCTCTTTCGCTGTGGAAAAGGGAGAGGCCAAGGAGCCTATTCATATTATCGGCGCGTATGTCCGCGATGAAATCAGAAGCCCTCTTAACTCGTCGTTTTTCGATAAGGTTCACGACGGCCAACGGAGTCCTTGGGGGCTCGTTTGGTACCACAACAGCGCCGAAGAAATTTGGGAGAAAAACGTCCCCTGGTCGTCGCTTCCAGCCGATTATCAGAAAAAAGTGCAGGAAATGGCCACCCTTTGTCACGCGTTACGCCGTGCGATGCCGACGACAAACGGCGTCAACGAAGCTTCTCAAAGAACGCTTTCATTAAAGTAGAGGCCGCCGTTTCCTCCACGCCGCCGATGACTTCTGGGGCGTGGTGGCAGGTCGGTTGTGCGTAAAAACGGGGGCCGTGCTCGACACCGCCGCCTTTGGGATCGTACGCGCCGAACACAAGCTTTCGGATACGCGCAAAGCTGATCGCCGCCGCGCACATGGCGCAGGGCTCCAACGTCACATACAGATCGCACCCGACAAGACGCGGGCTTTGGAGCTGTTTCGCGCCTTCGCGCAGCACAAGGATTTCCGCATGGGCCGTGGGATCGGCCAGCTCTTCCGTGCGGTTGCCGGAGGCGGCCAAAACCTGCCCGTCCGGCCCGACAAGGACGGCCCCGACAGGCACTTCGCCCCGCGCGGCGGCGGCTTTAGCCTCAGATAGCGCAATTTTCATAAAATCCGTCATGGGCAAATCCTTTTCTTTTCGATAAGGTGCGTACCATGAAAAAACAGACAGAAAAAGGCGAAAGCCAAAAAACCACGAAATTTGAAGGTGAACGGATCGCCAAGGCTCTTGCCCGCGCGGGCGTGGCTTCGCGCCGCGAGGCCGAACGCCTGATCCAAGACGGACGCGTGTGTGTGGACGGTAAGACCATTACCTCCCCCGCCCTCAATGTGACCGAGGCCAATGTCATCACCGTGGACGGTCAGACCGTTCAAGCTGCGGAGGAAACTCGCGTTTGGCGCTATCACAAAAAGGCCGGGCTTTTGACCACCAACAAAGACCCCAAGGGACGGCCCACAATCTTTGAGAAGCTGCCGCCGGAATTGCCGCGTGTGATGACGGTTGGACGACTGGATTTCAACACCGAAGGGTTGCTGTTGCTCACCAATGACGGCGAGTTGGCGCGACATTTGGAGCTGCCCGCCAATGCGTGGTTGCGGCACTATCGCGTGCGCGTGCATGGCAAGATCAATGAGAAGAAACTCAAAGAGCTTGAAAAAGGCATCACGATTGAAGGCGTGACCTATGACAGCGTCAAGGTCGAAGTCGAAACCAAGAAAGAAGAAGGCGTAAACCAATGGCTGGCCGTGACCATCAAGGAAGGCAAAAATCGCGAGGTTCGTAAGATCATGGAGGCTGTCGGGCTTCAGGTTACACGGCTGATCCGCATTTCCTTTGGGCCGTTCCAGCTTGGCAAATTGCCGCGCGGCGGGATTGAGGAAGTGCCGCGCCGGGTGCTGCGCGACTCGCTGGGTAATTTCTTCAAAAAGCGGGAAAAAGAAAAAAAGCAAGAGTGACGGCAAATGACTATCCCCTCCTTTTAGGCAAAAACCACATGGGATGCCAGCCTTCGCTGGCATGACGCTGGCTGTAGTCCCAGGCCTTAGACAGCCAAGACAACGTCATGCCAGCGAAGGCTGGCATCCCATTTCTTGTTTTTGCGCCAAGAAGGATAATCTCAAACAAGAAACTGGCGGTTCTCCATGCGGATAACGGGTGGGACCTTGCGGGGACGGACGTTGAAGGCCCCCGATGGAAGGGGAACGCGCCCCACAGCCGACCGGGTGCGCGAGGCCTTGTTCAATATTCTGGCGCATCATGATTGGGGGGAGAAGATTGGTGATCCTCTTGATGGGGGTATGGTGCTGGATGCTTTTGCAGGAACGGGCGCTTTGGGGTTGGAGGCGCTTTCGCGAGGCGCTGCATCATGTATTTTCTTTGAAAAAGATCGTAGCGCCCTGCAATGCCTGAAAGAAAACGTTGCTCTTACGAAAATGGATGAAGTGGCGCGGATCATGCCTCTGGATGCGACAAAGCCGCCCAAATTTGTTTTTTCTGAACAAGAATCGAGCACACCCCTCCCAGAAAACGCTGAAGCGTTTTCGACCCTCCCGCAAGGGGAGGGTGGGCCCTGCGTCGATAAGCCGTCCCTCCTCTTTCTTGATCCGCCCTATCACAAAGGGTTGATTCAACGGGCGGTTGGGGCTTTGAACGAACAAGGATGGATGGCGACCAGCGCCCTGCTCGTTTGTGAAACGGCAAAAGGGGAAGCCTTGGACCTCCCCTTTTGCAAAGAACTTCTCGCCCGCGATTACGGCGATACTTGCGTTCGGTTTTTTAGCTTCGATCGCAAGCAGGAGAACGCAAGGTTCTGCGGATAACGGTTGAACTAACACGAAGCTGCGTCACAGGGCGCACATTGGTTACATCAGAACTATCTGCAATAACTGCAGGATACAATCTTTCATAATCCTCTCGTTTCCTCAAAGTGTTGCGCCCGGCTAAAGCTTCCTCTCTCGTGTTACCGTAAGTCAGTGCTGAAAAACGCTGGGTCCCCCCATTCACATCTGCAACATGCACGTCAGCCGCACCAGACCATAAAACAACTATTTCCTTCGCCATTTACTCTCTCCATGTTTATTCAAATAAAATTACAGGTTTTTTTGAACGTAAAGCGATTGTACACGGCATCTATGAAAGTAATGAAAGAAAACAGATTTTGTTAAGCAAGATGGTTTTTATGGATATATTTCAATGCTTTTTATGCCTCAGCGGCATCGTCGATTAAGAGCTGGACGCGATCGCGGCCTTGCCAAGTATCGCGGCGGATATGGCCTGCGAGATGGACGGAGCGGCCTACGCTGCCCAGAAAGGCGGGGCCAAGGCCGTTTTCCATGGCGCGAAATGCGATGCCGTTGATGCGGGCGCTGCCTTGGCTGGCGATGATTTTAACGTGGCGTTCAGCGACAATATCCGCGCGGATAATCTTACAATCGGCCAGCGCAAAACGGGGTTCGGGATTGCCTGTGCCGAAGGGCTCTAGCTTGGAGAGTTTCTCAATAAAGCTCCCGTCCAAAGCTGTTCCCGCCACCAAACCATCAAGCGTCAAGGTCGGCACAAAAGGTTCGGCTTCCAAAATCTTGCCGATACGTTCGCAAAGAAAATCGCGCAGCTCTTCGATCTTGTCGACGGCAACCGTCAGACCCGCCGCCATCTTGTGCCCGCCTCCATTAATCAGCAAGCCCGCCTGACGCGCCGCGATCACAACTTCGCCCAAATCGACCGCGCCGACCGAACGGCCCGAGCCTTTACCCACGCCGTTTTCGATCGCGATCACGATGGCCGGACGGTGGAATTTGTCTTTCAGGCGCGAGGCTACAATGCCGATCACGCCGGGATGCCAGTTTTCTCCGGCCAAAAACGTCAGCGGCGCGTCTTCGTCAAAGATCATGGTTTCGGCTTGAAGGAGAACATCGGCTTCGATGGTGCGGCGCTGATCGTTCCACAGATTCAGGCGTTCGGCTAAGCCGACAACTTCGCTTTCATCCTCGCTGGCAAGCAATCTTGTGCCGACATCGGACTGTCCGATACGACCGCCCGCATTCACCCGCGGCCCCAGCATAAAGCCCGCCGCGTAAGTATCCATTTTCTGCGCCACGCCTGCGGTACGCGCCAAAGCGGCGATACCGGGATTGGTGCGGGCCTGCATGACTTTGAGGCCTTGGGAGACAAAGGCACGGTTGAGGCCCGTCAATTTTACGACATCGCACACCGTACCGAGCGCGACAAGGTCGAGCCATTGCCGCAAATCTGGTTCAGGCCGCGCATCGGTATAAAAACGGGCTTCGCGCAAGGCGCGATTAACGGCGACGACAAACAGATAGGTCACGCCCACCGCAGCTAAGGCGCCGAGTTGGGCCGTCATTTCCTCGTCCATCCGGTTGGGATTCACTAAGGCGGCGCAAGGCGGCAGGGCGATTTCTGCGGCATGGTGGTCGATGACGATCACATCAAGGCCAAGTTCCTTGGCGATAGTTAGCGGGGCATGGGCTGTGGTGCCGCAATCCACGCAGATCACATGCTTGATCCCCTCGCCCGCCAAGGTGCGCATGGCGGCTTCGTTCGGGCCGTACCCTTCGCTCAGACGGTCCGGGATATAAACACGCAGCTTATAGCCCAGCGATCGGGCAAAGCGGACCAGAAGCGCGCTTGAGGTTGCGCCGTCCACATCGTAATCGCCAAAGACCGCAACGGGTTCGTTTTTCTCAAGAGCAAGGATGAAATGCGAAACCGCCCGGTCCATGTCTTTGAGCCGTGACGGGTCGGGCATCAAATCACGCAGGCGCGGATCGAGAAACAACGCGCAGCCTTCGACATCCACGCAACGGGCGCTGAGGCTCCGGGCCAGAAGATCGGGCACGCCGTAACGCTGCGCCATGGCCTCGGCTTGGCGTTCGTCATAGGCGCGCTGGACCCAGCGTCGTTGCGTAAAGGATTCCTCGACTCCGAGAAAGGCGGCCATCAATCCATCGACTTGCGATGGAAATTGTGGTGCGCTTCGATATAACGGACCGTGCCCGTGCGCGAACGCATCACCACCGAATGCGTGATCGCGCCGCCGGGGATTACGCGAACGCCGCGCAACATCGTACCGTTCGTCACGCCCGTAGCCGCAAACATCACGTCGCCATGCGCCAAATCGCTCAGTTCGTATTTACGGTTTAGATCCGTAATGCCAGCGCGCGCGGCGCGTTCTTTTTCCGCATCGTTACGGAACAGCAGACGCCCTTGCATCTGGCCGCCGATACATTGCAGGGCGGAAGCCGCCAACACGCCTTCGGGAGCGCCGCCGGTGCCGATATAAAGGTCGATGCCGCTGTTCGGGTCGGACGTTGCAATGATGCCCGCCACGTCGCCGTCGCCAATCAAGATGATGCGCGCGCCCATCGCGCGGACATGGGCGATGAGTTCTTCATGCCTCGGTCGGTCAAGGATACACACTTGAATCTCGTCAAGTTCTGCCTTCTTGGCTTTGGCAAGGTTTTTCAGGTTTTCTTCTACCGACGCGTCGATATCGACCACACCGTCCGGCAGACCTGCGCCAACCGCGATCTTGTTCATGTAAACGTCCGGCGCATGAAGGAAACCACCCGCTTCCGCCATCGCGACAACCGCCATCGCATTATACCCGCCATGCGCACAGATGGTCGTACCTTCCAGCGGATCAAGCGCAATGTCGATCTTCGGGCCTTTGCCCGTGCCGACTTTTTCGCCGATATACAACATCGGGGCTTCGTCGCGCTCGCCCTCGCCAATCACAACCGTGCCGTCGATATCCAGCGCGTTCAACGCACGCCGCATGCCGTTGACCGCCATCTGGTCTGCGGCCTTTTCATCGCCGCGCCCAACCATCGAAACGCAAGACAACGCAGCCGATTCCGCTACGCGCCCCAATTCGAGGGCCAGATTTCTGTCCATATAGGCATCCTTATGCATTAGTACGTCTCCCTTAATCCTTGTTAGTGTCTATGCGAAGGCTCAACGGCGCTTCCCACACAGCTTCCAACTTGGCGATTTTAGCCAAGGCGGCGCGAAGTGTAGCCTCATTTGTCTCGTGAGTCACGATAATGACGGGCACCGAGGATTTATCCCCCCGCCCGTGCTGGAGTAACGCGCCGATCGAAATGGCGTGATCCCGCAAAATAGCTGAAATATCGGCCAAAACACCCGGTTTATCCGTCAGTTGCAGGCGGATATACCAGCGCCCCTTGGCTTCCTGAGCCGGTAAAATCAACGCTTTGCGTAGCGTAGCAACGGGCTGGCCCCACGAATTAACCATATTACCGCGAGCCAAATCCACCAAATCGCTGATCACCGCCGAGGCGGTCGAGCTGCCGCCCGCGCCACGCCCCATCAGCAAAAGCGGTCCGAGTGCGTCGCTGTCCAATTCTATGGCATTCATGACATCCGACGCTGCTGCCAAGGGCGAGTCCAACGGGACAAGGCACGGTGCCACCCATTGATCCATCCCGCCCTCGCACATCCGCGCGGCACCGACCATTTTGATGCCATAGCCAAGTTCTTTGGCAAACTGAAAATCCTTGTCCGTGATCCGGCGGATGCCTTCCACCGGTAACGAGGAAAGGTCCGGCTGCACGCCAAACGCCAGCGAGGCCAGAATGCACAGCTTATGCGCGCTGTCATGTCCGTCGATATCCGCCGAGGGGTCTGCCTCTGCATAGCCGAAATACTGCGCATCTTTAAGCGCTTGCTCGAAGGTGCAAAATTCGCGCTCCATCCGCGTCAAGATATAGTTGCACGTCCCGTTCAAAATCCCGCGGACGCTGGAAACGTTATTACCCGCCAACGCTTCGCGCATTGTTTTAATAACTGGGATACCGCCGCCGACTGCCGCTTCAAACTTGATTTGCGCGCCCGTCGTTTCCGCCAGTTTCGCAAGCGCTACGCCATGCATGGCAAGCATGGCTTTATTCGCGGTGACAACCGATTTGCCGTTTTTAAGGCTGGCCTCGCACAAATCAAAGGCTACGCCCTCCTGTCCTCCGATCATCTCGCAGACCACGTCGATGTCCGGACGTTCGGCAAGCGCGAGCGCTTTATCCACGAACTCAATGCCCGTCATGTTAAAGGCGCGAACGCGTGCGCGGCCTTTCGCGCTGACCGCCACCACCGTAATCCGCCGTCCGCACCGAGCGGCCAAAGCCTCCGCATGGGCCTGCAACACTTTAAGCGTTGCGCCGCCCACGGTTCCCAACCCGGCTAAAGCCACACGCAAGTCTTTTTTTGAATCGTTTGATGTCACGGTTGATCCTCCTTTGGACGCAAGGCTGAGAAGGAAAAGTCCTCTTGCGGCATACTGTTGTCGTCACTCTTTATATCATACAAATCAATATTTCGAAGCCGTTCCATTTCCGCTTGCGCCTTTAGACGGTCCGATTGTAGTTCCTCTGCCGTTTTATCCCGCTCTTTCGCGCTCGTAAAAACGGGTTTCTTTTCAGGTACCTCTGCCAAATTTGGCCATGTTTTTTGTGCTGCGCCTTCCGGGCGGGAGACGACTCGCGGCGCCGTTAGGACCTCTTGCCCCGGTTCGCCTGTCAGCCAGCTCGGCAACCGTGTGTCCGCGCAGCCCGCTAAAAGAAACACGCCAAGGAAAATTTGGACGTATTTGGCATTTCTTGCTGATTTTTGTTTGTCATTCATGCTATGAACAAAGCCTCTTCTCTTTTCATGCGCGCGCCGCCTCGTTGTGTTCGCATGCCTACCATACCAACATTATACCTTCGACGGAAAAAAGAAATGACGGCAAACCGAAATATTGACGTTTCTTCGTGTTTCAGATCCACGGCCCCGCCCTAATCGGTGAGCAACGCTGACTTCCCTTCCTTCTTTCTCTTTATGGACCCGTAACATCATGAACGATAAAGCCCCAGCCCCAACAACTCCCGCAGATTTTCAAGAATTAAGCGCCAGAATTATGCAAATTGCGACGCGAAGCCAAAAACTTTTGGCCTCTTTTCTAGAGCGCAACAAGGATATGGTCGGCCACCTGCCCTCCCCCGATCCCGCGCATTTGGGACAGGCTTTCCTTGATTTCACCACCCGCATCCTTTCCAATCCTGAACGCTTTGTCGAGGCTCAGATCGCTTTTTGGCAGGATTACGTCAAGCTGCTGAAAGGGACTTTGGCGGCTTCGGCTTCCGGCAAATCCGTTCCCGACGTGATTACCCCGCAACCCGGCGACAAGCGGTTTAAAGACCCTGCGTGGCAGGAAGCGTGGTTGTTCGATTATATCAAACAATCCTATCTTTTGACCTCGCGCTGGGCGCAGAACCTTTTGGAAAATACCGACGGCATTGATCCCAAGGTCGCCCACAAGATTGAATTTTATACCCATCAGGTCATCGACGCTATGTCGCCCACCAATTTCTGGATGACCAATCCGGAAGTCTTGCGCACCACCATCGAAAGCAAGGGCGAAAATCTGGTCAATGGGCTGTCGCACCTTTTGGACGACATTGAGCGCGGACATGGGCAACTTCTTATCAAGATGAGCGACAGTTCCGCCTTTAAATACGGGGAAAATATCGCGGCAACCAAAGGCAAGGTCGTTTTCCAAAACGATCTGATCCAGTTGATCCAATATTCGCCGACGACCGAAACCGTTCGCAAGACCCCGATCCTTATCAACCCGCCATGGATCAACAAATACTATATTCTCGATTTGAAGCCCGAAAGCTCGTTCGTCAAATACCTCGTCGATCAAGGCCACACCGTCTTTATGATTTCGTGGGTCAATGCCGACAAACGCCACGCCAAATACGGCTTTGACGATTACATGATTATGGGGCCTGTCACGGCTGCTCAGGAAGTCAAGAAACTCACTGGTTCGGACGATATCAATGTCATCGCTTACTGCATCGGCGGCACGCTGGTCGCCACCATGCTGGCATGGTTGGCTGTTCTGGATGAGGACAAAAAACCAGCAGGCATGCCTAAGATCAACAGCGCGACGTACCTGACTACACTGATCGACTTTGAAAGCCCCGGCGACATCTCCGTCTTCATCGACGAGGATCAGGTCCGGATGCTAGAAGAAATGATGGAAAAGGAGGGGTATCTTCCTGCCTCCATGATGGCCACGAGCTTTTCCATGCTGCGGTCCAACGACCTTATCTGGTCGTTCGTTATCAACAACTATCTGATGGGCAAAGAACCCTTCCCGTTCGATCTTCTGTCATGGAATACGGACTCGACGAACCTGCCTGCTAAGATGCAGAGCTATTACCTGCGCAATATGTATATCGAGAATAACCTGATCAAGCCCAACAAGCTGGTCATGAAGGGAACGCCGATCAACTTATGCAAAATTGAAACGCCGACTTTCTCGCTTTCGACCATGGAAGATCATATCGCCCCGTGGAAATCCACCTATGCCTCTACACAAATCTATTCGGGGCCGGTCACCTTCTGTCTGTCCGGATCGGGACATATTGCAGGCGTGGTCAATCCTCCGGCCAAGAAAAAATACGGCTATTGGACCAATGAAACCCGACCCTATCCTGCCGCCCCCGACGACTGGTTCAAGGGCTCGACCAAGCATGAAGGTTCGTGGTGGCCGTACTGGGTCGAATGGGTCAAGCAATATTCAGGCGACATGGTTCCCTCTGCCGACCGCGACCCGGCCAAGAATCCCAACGTCATCGAAGACGCGCCCGGCAGCTATGTCAAAGTGCGCGTAATGTAATGGACGACCATGACGATCTTCGTCATCACCACCGGCGGAACGATTGGAGCCCTGCCTTATCAGGACCCCATCTTTCCGCCGCGTGAATGTACAATCCCCGCAGATGGGACAGATATTGTGCGCGAGGTTGTCCAAACCGTATTTCAGGAAAAGAAAACCCTATGCGTTTCTTTGGGGTTGAGGGATTCGTATTCAGTTGATGAGCCGTACCGGCATAGTCTGGTCGAACTGATCCGCCACGCGCCGCAAGATAAAATCCTGATTACCCACGGTACGGACAGCATGGTCCAAACCGCCGATTTTCTTTATGATAAAGCTCAAAAAGACCCAACCATTGCCGCCAAGAAAATTATTCTGACCGGCGCGATGATTCCGCTGAGCAATGGGAGCCACTCGGACGGGTATCAGAATTTGGCCTTTGCTCTTTCAGCCTTGGAAAACGGAGATGAAAACTTGAATGGCATTCACCTCGTTTTATGCGACTTTGATGGCGGCGGTTATTGGTGTCCACGTCTTTATACCTTTACGCCGGGGAAATACGAAAAAGTCTATGCGACGGATGGACGCTATAACCGGCTTTACGAACGGGCCTGAGCGATCAGCCTTTATACGCTTGCATCAACGCATAATATTCTTCGGCGCGCTCCATGAAATCGGCATGTTCTGCGGGTGTAATGTCGCGCCAATATTTGGCCGGGCTTCCCGCCCAAATCTGGCCGCTTTCAACGGTTTTGCCGGAAGTCAATAACGATCCTGCCGCCAACATGCCGCTCGCCGCGACACACGAACCGTCCAACATCGTGGCACGCATGCCAATAAAACCGCCATCTTCAATCGTGCAATCATGCAGCAACGCACAATGGCCGACCGTCACGCCGCGACCGATATGTGTGCCTTTCGCGCCTTGCGTGACATGGATGATCGTACCGTCTTGAATATTGGTTTTAGCGCCCACGCGGATCGGTCCCATATCGCCGCGCAGCACGCAGCCGGGCCAGATGGAGACGTGCGGGCCGATCATCACATCGCCGATAATCACGACGCCTGGCGCGATAAAGGCGCTGGGGTCTATGTGTGGGGTGATGGTTCTAAAAGGAAGGATTCTCGGCATAACGGATCAATAAAAAGAGAGGATGATGTCCCGTCATCCTCTCTCATAAAGATTGGTTCCGTCAACTGTGATCTTTGAGATCACCTCAAAGGCCCAGCGGGTGAATAAACTTGCCCTTGCTGCTGCATCTCAAAAAACACCGACACCGCCGCAAAAGCGTCAAAAATACCGCCAAGTTTTTCAGACATCTTGGAACCTAACGCCTTGTGAGCTTTGTTTTCAATCTCTCGAACCGTGAGCCCCGTTAGAGCAGATCGTGATTAGTTTGGCGTCCTTAGACGACAAACTAAGCGCGTGAATCTGCTCGGCAGCAATGAGTTAGAGCCTTTTCCGGCATTAGAAAGGCCATCAACCTTTTCGGAAAAGGCTCTAGCTCTACCGTTTTTTTATTGGCATCTGTTTTTTCTTTCGCCTGAGCATGGGCCGCCCGACGCGGCTCTCCGGAATAAAAAATATCCTCGAAGAGTCCAACCACAGAGGTTCTGTCCGCCAACGCGCCGTAAGTCTGTACCCCTTGAAGCCCGCGCTCAATCAAAAGAACATGCTGACGAAGAGCCTGAACATACGGCATTTCATCATGAGCAAACCCTTTGTTTTCATAAAGCTTATCTCGAATGTCTGCGACCCTCAGGAGCAGATCAACCCTTCTTTCTTCCGGTCGTTGCGGTCTTTCGTACGCTGGATTCATTGTCTTCACCCGCGAGTTTCAGCCTTATAATTAACGATACGTCCGTCAAAAATCAGATTATTCTTCCGCCTTCTTGGCCATACGCTTACGCGTGTTTGGATCGAGGTAACGTTTGCGCAGACGGATATTCTTGGGTGTGACTTCCACCAGTTCGTCATCGTCGATATAGGCGATGGCTTTTTCCAACGTGAACTGAAGCGGCGGAGTCAGACGGATGGCTTCATCCTTGCCCGACGCGCGGATGTTGGTCAGCTTTTTACCTTCCAACACATTCACGTCCAGATCGTTTTCCTTGCTGTGCTCGCCGATAATCATGCCTTCATAGACCTTTGCGCCCGGCACGATAATCATCGGACCGCGATCTTGCAGCTTCCACATGGCGTAGGCGACGGCATCGCCTTTGCCGTTCGAAATCAAAACGCCCGTGCGGCGCGCTTGAATCGAGCCCTTATACGGGGCATAGCTATGGAAGATACGGTTCATCATCCCCGTGCCGCGCGTATCGGACAGGAACTCGCCATGATAGCCGATCAGGCCGCGCGACGGCGCCAAGAAGGTCAAGCGAACTTTGCCGCCGCCCGAGGGGCGCATATCCGACAGCTCGGCTTTACGCTCCGACATTTTATTCACGACCGTGCCGGAGAATTGTTCGTCAACATCAACCTGCACTTCTTCGATCGGTTCCAGACGTTGGCCGTTTTCATCCGTTTTAAATAAAACGCGCGGACGGCTGATGGTCAGTTCAAAGCCTTCACGACGCATGGTTTCGATCAAGATGCCGAGTTGAAGTTCGCCGCGGCCGGCCACTTCGAAACTGTCCTTTTCATCGGTTTCCTTAACGCGAATGGCGATATTGCCTTCGATCTCGCGCATCAGACGATCACGGATCATACGGCTCGTGACCTTGTCGCCCTCGGTGCCTGCCAGAGGCGAATCATTGACCGAAAAAGTCATCGCAATCGTCGGCGGGTCGATGGGGCGGGCTTTCAAAGGTTCGGTGACAGCCAGATCGGCAACCGTATCCGCAACGGTGGCTTTGGCAAGACCGGCGACGGCGATGATGTCTCCGGCTTCCGCCTCTTCTACCGGCACACGCTCCAGCCCGCGGAAGGCTAGAATCTTGGCCACGCGGCCCTGCTCAATGACCGACCCGTCGCCATGCAACGCTTTGATCGGCATATTGACTTTAAGACGGCCTGTCTGGATACGGCCCGTCAACAAACGGCCCAGATAGGGGTTGGCTTCCATAATCGTAGAAAGCATCGTGAATGGCGCTTCGGGATCAACATCCGGCGCAGGCACATGGCGAACCACCAAATCAAACAGCGGCGTTAGGTCTTTGGTTTCATCGCCAACCTGCTCCATTTTCTCAACGGCCCAGCCCTGACGGCCTGAGGCGAACAAAGTCGGGAAATCCAATTGCTCATCCGTAGCATCCAGCGCGGCGAACAGATCAAAAATCTCGTCATGCACTTCGTTCACGCGCGCGTCCGGACGGTCCACCTTATTGATGACCACCATAGGCTTAAGCCCGATGGCCAAGGCTTTGGACACCACGAACTTGGTTTGCGGCAACGGGCCTTCGGCTGCGTCCACAAGCAGAACCACGCCATCGACCATAGACAAAATACGCTCTACCTCGCCGCCGAAATCCGCGTGTCCCGGGGTGTCCACAATATTGATACGCATGTCATTCCAAACGATCGACGTACATTTCGCCAAAATGGTGATGCCGCGTTCACGTTCCAGATCGTTGCTGTCCATCGCGCGTTCGGCGACTTGCTGGTTTTCACGGAACATGCCCGACTGACGGAACATCGAGTCCACAAGCGTTGTTTTCCCGTGGTCAACGTGCGCGATAATCGCAATATTACGAAGATTCATTTGCTTTACTCTTTTCTTCTTTCCTTGGCGTTATGCGGCCATCCGCACGACGCCCATGCCTAAAATCCAAAGACCAAACAACGTCAGGGCGCCAGACGTTACTTTGTTCAAAACCATCACTCTTTCTTCCGTAAAATGACCGCGAAGCAACGATACGCCGCCGCTTAAAATCAGCCACCATAGGGAAGATCCCAAAAAGATCCCTCCGATAATCGCGTAGGCCTCGGTCGAGCTTTTCATCCCGCCGAGCGTCGCCACCACCGCCAACACGCCGAACAACGTCGCCGGATTCGTCAGCGTAATAACGAAGCTCGTCGCCCAAGCCTTGACCGCGCCCCCCAGCTTGAGGTGCGCACGCTTTAGATACTTGCGTTCGACCTCCTTTGTATCGGCCTGACGCGGTTTATCCCGCCACGCATGCCACGCGATAAAAAGCACCAACACACCACCAACGATATGCAACGGATTGCTATAGGTTTGAATGACTTCCGTAATCGT